>NZ_JBFRGE010000029.1:0-76866 GCF_052115185.1 Paenibacillus sp. 2TAB19
AAATCCAAGTATGTGCTATATGAGTGTGGATGATGTAAATGCGGTACACGAAGCGTTCTCTACCGGATTGAAACAAGCGCTTGGTAAAATCCCTCGTACGGGTGTCCCACGTATATCGAAATTGAAAGATTTGAAGGAAGACAGACGATTTATGGTGACGGATATGGGCGGCAATACGCTCTTTATCGGAACGCCGAATGCAGAAGTCAATGCCCCCACCTTCTTAAGAACCATAGAGAGTGCGGAAAATGCGGAACATTTTGCGATTCTGTACGATCTGATGTACTCCAAGGAGGATACCGGGGCCGCGCACAATATGCTGGTAAAGTTTTTCCCGGCGGATCTGGTTTCCACGGGACTTGAAGGGCTCGATCTCGCGAAGCTGCTGCTCGTTGCACTGGATATCGGGATTCATCGCAATGCCTCCGTTGATCCGGCGATCGATGGCAGGCTGTTGGAACTGCTCGATAGCAGCGACAGGCAGCATCCGGACTGGACGAAAATTTCCGAGAAGTATAACGATATTGTAGAAGGTTAAACCTTTGAGGTAGGGAATTAGATGATAAGGAGCTTCGAGAGTCCTTAGAAAGGATGATTAAATGATGGGAAGCTTGAAGCCGTATATCATTTCGGAGGATGCGAGAAGCCAAGCGGCATTCTACGCGCAGTCGCTTGGAGGAGAGATCGTGTCCGTCGCCACGCACGGAGATCTAATGGGCGCAGAACATGAGCTGAAGGATAAAGTGATGCACCTATGCGTCATGGTTGCAGGCGGACATGCCATCTTCATGGCCGATGCTATTGAATCGTTTACTCGGGGAACAGGTCTCTCGCTCGCGCTCGAGTTCGACTCCGAACAGGACGCGGGCGACGCTTTCGGCAAGCTTGCAGTCGGCGGCCACGTCAAACATCCAATTGAGCGTCAACCCTTCGGTATCTATTATGGAGAACTCACGGACAAATACGGCGTTTCGTGGATGATTACGGCTGCGTTGTAGTTGTGTGAAATCAGACAAAAACGGGGAGCTGCTTCGGGAGCAGCTCCCCTGTTCATGTTGTTCAAATCCGAATTTATTTCACGACGACTCGAACTCGAGCTAGATTCAACACTTGCGTATACAAGTCACCGCTATTGCCTTCCCTGTCTGACGCAGCGCGCAATACCGGGAAATAGGTTCCAGGTTTGTTGAAGGCGTAGGCTGCCTCTACCACCGCTTGTGATTCTTCTTCATTAACGCGGCTAATCTGCGCATGGATCGGAAAGGTGGCTTCCCCTTCAAAATCCCATTCCGCATAGACGACTTTACCCGTATTCGGCGGAACCTCGATCTCTGCCTTGAAGTTGACCGTTTCTCCCACCGAAACCTCCGCCCGCTCGCCATCATTGGCTTTGAGAGAAATGACCGGTTGAATGCCTCTGCGCTCTGCGGCTGTGGACGGAACGATAACCTGTCCTTCTTCAACATGGTAGTTCGTGCTGGCAGGAGGGGTAACACCTCTTTCTACCCATGCGCTCAAATCGAGAAGCGCCTGATGCAGAGCTGGGATGTACGTGACAATATGGAGTCCGTCTAAAACATGGTTCGAGCTCGTATCGGCATGCAAAGCGTGGTCAACAAACCAAAGTCTAAAATGATCATCCAGCTTTTCCCCTAGTGATTCTGTAACCTTCGTTCTATACCAGTCGGCTTGCCAAGGGAACGCACTCTCGTCCATTAACGTTTGCACGACAATCATTTTTCCTTCGAAACGGCCGCTTTGAACAGAACCTGCCCCGCCGAAGGCAACAGCCGGCCCGACATGGAATGGACGCTGCGGAAACAACGTCTCGCCGTTGTCGTCCCGATACTGATCCCACACCGAATAATCGCTGGTCGGAACCTGGTGACGGTGGTACGTTTGAAGAGCGATATAATCCGAGTTATCGAGCACGATCTCGTCGCCTGGCTTCACTAGCTCCAAGGTTTGAACGGATGTGAAAAATCCGAATGCCGCTCCAACCGTGACGATGTTTCCGTTGATTCCGCCAAGAGGAATTTTCAGACCGGCAGCCTCGCCGCTCGTAATGCGGATATAAGCTCCATCCAAATAGACATCCCCCGCTGGCACATCTGCCAGCTTAAAGGAAGGTATGGACTCCTGACCTTCCGTAAGCATTTTCCACGCGTCGTCGACGCCCATCTTCACAGCGGCGTCGGAATCCGTAACCTCTGTCTGCCGCGGTCGAATGACCTCCGACACAACTGTCTTATGTTGAAGACGCGCTCTGGAAGCTGAACTTTCGGGATCATAGCCAAGGTATCCGGGAACGGTCCAGAAGTCCTCAAAGTATGACGGGTCCATCTTCATAACGGCGGGAGACAGTACCGTGAGCGCTCCATCGCCAATTTCTTTGTAGGCAAACCACGCCTTGGGAGGGAAACCCATTCTCGTCACTTCTTCAAGTGCTTGTCTCTCTTCCTCATTTAATCCGGCATACATATCCCCGCTGCCGCCAGGCTCAAGCGCATCAATAATCGCTGGGAACTTATCCCCCAGAATTCGCATCGCGTGTACGCGTACCGTGAACACATTCGGAATCGCCATTGGTGTTCCAATGACGAACGGCACTGCGCCGTCCCAAACGCCTGTCGTATTTTCTATGAAGCTCATCGTTTTGAACCCGCCGCCGCTGCCGCCGTAAATATAACCGTAAGGGCGGTGAGTGCCGAACAACTCAGCCGCCTTGACCCGGGAATATAGCGCGACTGCGGCGCTTGCGCGATACACAAGGCTAAAGTCATCGGACGCTCCGCCCATATTGGTTTCTACCAAATAGGCGCCGCGGGAAATGGCAAAACCAATTTTATTGTCCACGCCGTCAATATGGCTTTGGGCTGCGTTCTCACTGCCCTGAACCGGGTAGACGGGTTGAAAGAAACGTTTCTCATAACTTTCCGTAGGCGGGAAGTAGAACGAAAACCTTGTATCATTCCCCTCGAATCCGCCATGAATGTAACGATGGCGCACAGGCTCATCCCGCCATTCATCGATATCCACATAGGGATGTTGGAACTGCGGGTCTTGCAACCCGTTGTAAAGCGATTGATTAGTCATCTTATTTTCCTCCTGATTCATCGTGTGACGCCATTGGCATCTTTCCTTCTTTTTGCAAGGTCTCTCGTTATTTGAGCCTGCTTCTCCTCGGTTAGATCGAACCATAACATGCTTAATTGAAGGATAAGGAACAGAGCAGGCAGTACGCCTACTAATATCCTGAGCCCAAACAGTGTTGAACTGCTTTGTTCCGCTCCCGGCACATAACCGATAACCATTAGTGCACCGGCTGCTATTGCACCTGATAAAGCAGTTGCAAAGGTTTGTATAAATCCATTGAAAGAGCTCATAAATGCATTAATATTCAGCCCGCTTTTCCATTCCGTATAATCAATTGCAGCTGGCATCATGGCGCCTTGGGCGGGACTGCCGCATGCACTAATTAAACCGGTAATAACGGATGCAACAATATGAATAATAAGCCCGGTATTATTAGCTGGAATGAATAACATAACGGGACATGCTGCTACATTTACGATAACGCCAGCCAATACTGTATTTCTCAAACCAAAACGCCGTATTACCCGCTGGCTGAAGGCTACCCCAATAAGGGTTGGAATGAGAATAATAATCCCCATGATCGCCATTAAGCCTTCGTTGTGGAAAAAGTATTTGTAAAAATGGATTTGAACGCCTGACCGAATACCGGACGATATCGCGTTTGCGAACAGAAACACATATAAGATGACCGCGTATTTGTTCGTAAAAGTAGCCGTAAGCATCTTTTTGAATGAGGGAGACTTTTCCTCGCGATTAGCTGCTACTACATATCTTTCTTTAATTTTCATGGATTGATAGATGGCTATTAAAACGGTAAAGACAGCTGCCGCCGCCATTAATAGGGAGAAACCTCTAGCATCGTCGCCTCCGCCGAATGCTTTGTACAAAGGCACGGTACCTACTTGAACAATCAAAGCCCCAATCAAAATAAACAGGAAGCTAAGTTGACCGATCGTTATTCGTTCATCAATTCTTTTGGTAACGGTTGGTACAGCCGCATTGCCCGGGATTGTAATAATAGAGGCAAAAACACTATAGACCGTATAGGTGATAGCAGCATAGACGACCTTACCTGTGTCGCTTAAGTCAGGAATGGTGAAGGTTAACCAACCGCAAATACCAAAGGGGACGCCTAAGATCATAAACCACGGCGTGTACTTCCCCCATGGTGTCTTTACTTTATCCATGAAGGCGCCAAATAGAGGAGCAACTAAAGCATCCACAATACGAACAACGAGAAATAACGCGGCAATAAAGGCCGGATTAATTTTCATAAAATCCGTATAGAAAAATAACAAATACATTTGAATGATTTGATAATGAAACGTATTAGGCGCGTTCCCGATGACGAGAGCGATCTTTTCCCCTCGTTTCAACTTTGAATGTTCGCCTTCCCCAATGGCTTCATGGGGCACCGCCTCTTCAGCTGCCATAATCTTAGCCTCCGCTCTATCGTCTTGAAAGCACTTACAAATGCATTATGACATACATCAGCGTCGGAAGATGGTATGATATGTAGAAAAACGGTATGAAATCGAGGCCTTGCTATGTTCATAACTGGTGATTTTCCCGATATAGGCTATTTGGGTAAACTGATTCATGAAAGTTTGCAGCTGCCGGTTTTCTGTAAATCGAATGATGACTCACAGGTGGAATACATCTGGAGCTCCAGCCTGCCAACGCATCCCTTCTTTTCCGATCCACATGAAATGTTCCGTTCAGTAGTTAGACAAGCAAGGAACCTGATTGGTCCAGTTATTCACGAAACGAATTACATGGAGCAGTTTGTCGTTGTGCCCGTAAGACGGAACGATCACTCCCAGACCATTATCGTTATCGGTCCCACCACCCGGCAAGAACCGAACGGCGAGATCTTTAACCAACTGTTGAACGATTATGGAATTCCGATTGAGGAGCGTTCGAAATGGATGGAATATTGGCACAACCTGCCGATCATGAACCGTCTGCGATTATTGCATATATGCGTGTCGGCGAATTGGATGATTAATCAAGAGGCGCTGGACATTACGGATGTGCTTCAGTCCAGTTTTCCATATGGATCGGATCAATTGAAGGAGAGTGAACTTGCGCTTGCCGATCACCGAGAATTTTCCGTCTTTCAGGTCGGAAGCTCAAGTTCGCATCAGATGCTTGCCCTCATTCGAAGCGGCAATAAAATCGAACTGATGAAGATGTTGGCCAAGGCTACCAACAGCAGCAGCCAAAACGGGATGCTCTCTAAACGAAGTTACCTTCGAAATGTGAAAAACTTTTCCATATGCGGTTTAGCCTTAAGCAGCAATGCTGCCGTGGAGGGAGGGCTCAATGAGGAATTAGCCAGCAAGCTGTTCGAATTGCACATGCAGCACGTCGAAGAATTGAACGAACTGGCATTGGTAGAGGCTGCCGTTATCGGAGCTATTGTAGATTTTGCTGACCGCGTAGACCAGAATCGCAAAAACAGCTGTTCCAAACCAGTCCAAGACAGCAAAGAATATATTTACCTTCATCTATTCGAAGAAATTACGCTACAGCAGCTTTCGGATGTGTCCGGACTCAACCCTAACTATTTGTCCCAGCTATTCAAGAAAGAAACCGGTTTACCTTTGATGAACTATATCCAAAGGGAGCGAGTGGAAGAGGCCAAGAAGCTGCTCGACCATTCCAAAGACATGATATCCACCATTGGCGCAAGGCTCACCTTCTATGATCAGACCCATTTCATTAAGATCTTTAAGAAACATGCGGGAGTAACGCCTAAGCAATATCGGAACCGAAACCGTTCGAGGTAATTGAACAGCAAATGATAAAGAGGGAGCCTCAAAAGCCATCGGCTCTTGGGACCCCCTCATGATGTCGTCCTTATTTCAATTGCATTTCTCTCGTTGGCCCGAGCACACCCGGTACCGCGAGGCCCGCTTGACGAAGCAACACGGTCATTTGGCCGCGGTGATGCGTTTCATGGTCAAGGAGCTTACGCAGGAACTTGCCGCGCGGCGTCATTCGTCCGAAGCCGTTGATTTCTTCCGCCATTTGCTCGTCGGACAGAGCCTTCGCTTCACGATTATAAGCTTCAATAACCGCTTCGTATTTCTCTACAGAGGACAATTACAAATTAGGTCGGCCTACCCTTCTCGCGCTCGTTTACAGCTTCTCTTCCAGATACTGACGACAAATTTCTAAGCTTTGCCTTGGTGTATGGCGAGATTGGTCAACCTCAACGGTTACCCAGCCCTCATAATGAATGTCATTAAGCGCCTTGAACACGCTATCGAAATCAACAGAACCTAGACCAAGCTCACAGAAGAAGGGCTGCTGATTGCTCTCTGCATCTATTCCTTCTGTATTCTGAGTTTGAATCGTCAAATCCTTTAGATGCAGATAAGCTACTCTATCTTGATAACGGCGAATGACCGCTGCAGGATCCATTCCCGCTCCAAGCAGCTGCGCGGTATCGGGAGCAAAAAACACTTCAGGCACGAATAGCTCCATTAACGCATCTATATCTTTCTCATACTGAATTTCGGTCCATAAATGTGGATGAAGAGCGGATTTGATACCCAGCTGATACGTTGCCTTAGCCGTTTCGTTAATCGTATCGGCCATGATCTTAAGCTCCTCTGTAGTAGAAGGAAGCTCTCCCGTTCCCCCCGGTCCCAGTACTAATATATCCGCGTTGCATTTGGCAATGAGCTTTGCCAATCGAACATTATCGTCAATAAGCTCTTGTCGAACACTTACATTGCCAAAGCGTTTGTCCGTGCCAAATGAAGCCCCACCATACAAACCTGTTAACACAAGATTATGCTGATCTAATAGCTCGTGATAAGCTTCAATATTATCCTCATAGCGATATACAAACGACGCCCACGGTTCAATCGCCCGATAGCCAAGCTCTGAAATATCTTTCATCGCTTGAAGATGATTTTCTCCCCATGTAATGGCGTGCACGGCTATCTTTCCTTTAAAATCAGACATATACCAATCTCCTTGTCCTAAATTACGCTTACCTCACCAAACACCTTATCAAATCCCGCCTGAGATCTAGCAAGCAAAACATCTGAGCTTTGATCTACGGATGGAGATATGACCTCCTGCGCAATGATTCCCCGGTAACCAATGCTTTGCAGGCTAGAGATGAACCCTCTCAGATCAATTACTCCTTCTCCCGGATATACACGATCGTTGTCGATTACCTGTTCGATAGGCAAGTCCTTCGCATCATTAATATGGACATGAACAATTTGTTGCGGCTTTAGTTTCAATAGATCACCGGTCGTTAGGCCATTCGTATGCCAATGGTAGGAATCGAGCAGCAACCCCACATTTTGAGACCCAATCGCCTGGGTCCAGCTAAGCGTATCCTTCATGCTCCAAATCGTCGGATTCGTCCATTGGGTGCGCAAGTGATGACTGCCTACAAACTCTAATCCTAATGAAATTCCGTAAGCCCCTAAAATATCGGCTACGATTCGCAGTCTCCTTGTTGCCGCAATCATAAAGGATGCCGCCGGCTCATTGGTTGCAGGCAAAATGTAGGTGCAGCAGGTAAAACAGCGCAATGAAGCCGCTGCCGCCGCCGCTTCCACTAATGAAGGCAGTCCTTCTACAAATTGCTCCTCGGATGAACGCCAATCCACATGGAGATCAAAGGACCCAATGACTACTCCATTGCTCTCTAGTAATTGAACGGCCCCTTCTAGACMATACACTTTAATCAAATCTACAGGGTTAAGGTCTACAGACTGAAAGCCATACTTTGCAGCCTTACGAATGTAATCCTCATCCGATCCAATCAATCCAACACCCGCGCGGGTTAAGCCTCTAAGCATATCTGCTTCTCCCTCCTTATGACCAGTCAAATAATACGCCATTATACTGATCTTTATTATTTCTCAATCCCTCATAAGCATCTGGCGCTTGATCCGGCTTAATAACATGACTAATTAGTGGTTCAATTTTCAATCGATTCTGCTTCATAAGATTAAAGACAATATGCGAATTTCTTACTAGGGAATGCTTAACAAACGGATTCGGTCCCGTCGGGTAACGCCACTCATGAGCGCCCTTGAACGTAATACAGCCAAGGTTGTACAAGTGGCAATGGTTCAGCACATGCGTGACATCTGCGTTGTACTCTCCTCGCGGACTGCCTAAAAATACGATTTCCCCTAAGGAGCCGATATAACTCAAGCTATCTACAGCAACCTTTGGTACGCCGGTTGCCTCAATATGCGTGGACACGCCTTTACCGCCGGTAATCTCCATAATTCGATCTCTAGCATTTTCTTCTGACCCGTTTAGCGGATAATCTAATCCACATGCACGAGCTGTATTTAGTCGTTCCTTAGCAAGATCAACACCGATAACCGTCGCCCCTTGCAAGCGAGCCAGCTGTGCCGCCAGATTACCGACAAGGCCCAATCCGGATACGCTTATATAATCGCCCAGCTCAATATTGGAAACCCGCACGGAGGTCATAGCTACCGTTGCCATACGGGTAAAAGGAACCCATCTTAGATCGAGACCCTCAGGCACTTTTATAAACACATCTTTCGTGCCTACATATTGGTATTCCTGATGGCTTCCATAATGGAACACGGTATCACCCTTGCGGAAATYGGTTACATCCTCCCCTACCTCCACGATACGGCTGACGCTGGCGTAACCGGGACATACAGGATGCGGTGCCCAGCTCTCCTTGCCAGACAACATCGCAAGCTCTGTGCCGGGGCTAATTAACGAATAAATTAATTGAACAAGAGCTTCGCCTTTTCCTGGTTTTCTTGCTTCGAATGGTTCCTCTATCGTGTCTACTTGCCAAGGACTTACGAACATAATTTTTCTATTATTCATTCACGTTCACTCCTCATCGTTATTTCCCTATTAATGTAAACCCTTGCAAGCAGAATGTCTTTGCCTGCAAAAATGATTTTTTGTCTGTGACTACGAATCCGAGATTCGCTTCCAAATACAAAAAAGGTGCCTGCACCCCCTTAAACGAAGGAAGATACAGACACCTTTTGTTGCAATGCAAGCTTAATGCGCGGTCTTCATGTTTGTTGACTGTGATGCGGCATACTTGCTTGGCGTGATTCCAACATGCTCCTTGAAGGAGCGGCTAAATAGGTGAACGCTAGAGAAGCCGACCTCTTCCGCAATCTCCGTAATCGACTTATTACCCGATAAAATATGGAGCTTTGCCTGTTCGATCCTGACATGCTTCAAATAATTATATACGGTTATGCCAAGCTGGTTTTTAAACAAATACGACAAGTGGTTAGGCGTTACGCCTGCATAGTTGCTCACATCCTCATTATTTAGCTGAGGATCATGATAACGTTGATTCATACACACGATGGCTTTCTCAATCGCCGGCCAGCCTTTGGTCATTTTCCCTTTACTTTGATTATGTTCAGACTGGTTTTTGAAAAATAAATGCAGCAGCTCCAGACAAAGCGATTTGACTAGCAGTATATTTTGTTGGACGGGGCTAGTTATTTCTTGTTGCAATTGTAAAAACCGCTTCTTGCACTCCATTCGATCCGCAAGTTTCAAATGAGCTACCGGATGTATATCAGCCAAACCCATTTCCTTAGCTAAAATATCTTCCCTTCGAAAATGAACGGCGCTTGTGCTCTTTATTTGACTTCTATTCTCGTCATAAAACAAATCAAAATGAAAAATATATTGAATAAGGGGAAGGTCGGACGTAGAACGGATAAGATGAGACATCATCGGATGCATGACGATCACATCTCCTTCACCTACTTCATATTTAACGCCACTAATAATGAATTCCGCTTCTCCTTGCTCGATGTACGTATAGACATGATCATGATCCATCCACTCTCCAGTTAAAGAATGCGACTTCATCATTCTTCCTGTTCGAACAAAGGGGGAAATGTTATTCAACCATAAATGATGATTCAATTGTAATCCTCCTGGCAAAATGCAGTATACGTTGAGCTTTCGTATTAAGCATAGCACCATGCGGGGAATAAAAGTAAAGCAATAAATAAAGAGAGGCCCGTTATAGGAGGCCCCTGAAAAAGTCCTAAATATGAAAGAGGCACAATCTCCTCACGCTTTTACGGCAAACAGTTACAAACGTTGATTACGCGAAATATGACTTTAGCCGTTGTGCCAGCTCGTCGTCGGACAATGGATTGCGATGCGTATTTTCCAAGTAAATGTATTTCTCCGTTTCCGGCATCAAATATTCCTTGTACCAGAGGAAGAAATCCGGGCTGTCGCCGTGCATGCGGATGAAGCGCCGCAGCGTATCTACATTTTGCACCGTGCTCTGAATGTTTGTCAGCCAGTCCGCCTCGTAGAAGCGCGCCCACTTCCCATGCTCGGAATCTCGCAATGCATCAAGCCCTTCGGCATAACGCCACATCGATTCCGAGGCGTAGACGAAYGCTTGCGGATAATGTTGCTCGCTGAAAGCTCTGTAGGATCGGCATAACCAATAGAAGCCTTCGCAGCCTGACAAATGCAGCGCTCCATGAAACCGAAGCTGGTCGCGCGCCCTGCGCTGATCGGCTGGCTCCAGCTGTGCCAGAACCTCATCGCAGCGCTTAAGCCACGCTCCCCACGTCTTCATCCCGAGCTCCAGCTTCTCTTCGAAGCGCTTCACCTGCTCCGCAAAAGGAACGTCGCCAACGGCCCAGAACTGTCTCGTATCCGATTGTTTGTCTTTCCCTTGCAGCCAATGGCCGATGATTTGCCTAGCCGGATGATGATAATATTCGTCCCCGGCCAAGTCGTCCCCGTGCGGACCATATGGAATAGCCGCTTCCGCATAGCGCAAGTACAGCTCTGCCAGCTCTTCGTGATGTCCGGCATAGTAGCGGCTCACGAATTGGCTCAAATGCTGCCGGGCATCAATYGTTCCTGTGCTCCACAGCTCTCTTATCATATCCAGGGAGTAGACATGAGGCCGGATATTGCCGCAGTTGAGCAGCAAACATTCGTCCGCCCCTGCTGCGAAAGCCTTCTCGATCTCTCCCTTGAGGAAGCTCGCCGAGCCCGGATACATCGTCAAATGATTGGACGCTTGCAAATCGTGGAACGTCACGTGATAATACAGACCATGCTTGCCCCCGTCATCTTCCGCAGGGAGAGCGTCGACGCGATGGTTCTGATTGTTATGCCTGCGGGACACCATCTTGCCGTAACCGTTGTCGGCCCATATTTTGATGACATCATCGGGAAGCTGTACGTACCCGCCCTTGTACAGCTCGGCTATTTCCCCGTACAAGGCAACGCAGCAAGGCGGATTCTGGATCGCTTCTCTAATCATGTCATACTGCTTACGAATCACTTTGCTGATCATGGCGCCGCGTTTCTCCGAAGTATCGAAGGTGGGATCGTTCATCCAGAAAGGTGCGTCGCCTTGGCCCCGGAACGACAACACCCATAAAACCCTCCTATCCTTCTGCTCATCGATGGCTTCCTGCCATAAGCGTTCGAACAGCTCCGGCGCCTCCTTGTAACTTGCCGTTCTCCCAGGGAATGCGCGCAGGAACATCTGGGAGCCCAGCGGCTCGGCATGATGATGCGTGACCCATAGCCCCATCTCGGCGGCAAGCTTGTAATGGATGCCGTCCCGCGGCAAGTCCGTACCCGGAATGACCATATTGCCTCCGCAGCGGAGCAGCGCTTCGAAGACGGGCTCCCATACTTCGCTCGAAGGCGGATACGCGTCTTTCCATCCGATCAAGCATACTTCGTCGTTCACGAACCAGCCGCGATAACGAACCTTTGGCTCTGGGGAGTCATAGTCGCTGCACGGAATAGCGATTTCATCCTTCTGATTGATAGGTTGATCGACCCAATACCAGAATGGCTCTATTCCGAGATAGATTCGGCTAAACTCTAAAATGCCGTATACGATTCCAAGTTCGTCATAGCCGATAATGCTTAGCCCGGTTGTGCCGTTATCCTCGTGAACTCGGAAACAGAATGCTTCGGCCCGCTGCGCGCAGCCGTCCCGCTCCTCTGCATATCTAATCGTAAGAGTCGCTGTATCGCTGCTATTAACCGCTTCTGCCATCTCGGGTTTCTCGCCCAATACCGCTTCGAAGTCTCTGACCAGCATCCGGAGCGCATGCCGGACCGGCGGAGTCAGCAAGGAAGGAGCCTGAATGCGCACCTTCCCCTTGAACGTGATCTGGCCAACTGCATGTTGATTCACTTTTTCAACTCCCTTTCGTCCATCGCCCTAGTTTAGTTCCGTGCCCTTCATTTGCGAATCGCGATATTGTCCCGGCGACAAACCGACCACTTTCTTGAATACTCTTATGAATGACGTTGGATTGGCATACCCCAACATGTCCGAGATGTCCTGCACCGTAACGTCCGAGTCCCTCAGCAGCCGCTTGGCGTAATCGATTCGAAGTCCGATGAGAAAATCGCTGAAGTTCTGGCCAATGCTTTCTTTGAACAGCTGGCTCAAGTATTTGGAACTGATCTGGAACCTGTCGCTTAGCAGCGTAAGCGAAAGGTTCGGGTCCATGAAATGCTCCGCGACGTAATCGCGAATTTCTCTCATGAGGACATTGTGGCGCCTGCTCTGCGAAAGCTCCTCAATATGCTGCGAGAGCCCGGTTAGCGTTGCAACAAAGCCGTCTTCAAGCTGCTTTAGCGTATCGAACTGCGCCATATCGGCGAGTATTGCCGGCTTCGTTTCTTGCAGCCATAGCTTAACCACTTCGGGAAGCGCGCCTTCCAGTTCGTATTCCAGATGAAAAACAAGATAATCCAGCAGACGATCGACGTCATCCTTGCGCAGTCGATGGACCGCCATTTCGCCGAACAGTCTCTTCAGCTCGTTATGCCATTCTTCCTCCGACATGCGAAGCTGCCGAACGATCGTCCGGATCATTTCCAAATAAGCAAACCACTCGCTGTCCGACTTGCCCTTCACCTCGACCGAATCGATAATTTGGTTCACGCCGAAGGACACTTTGCGGCTCACAGCCGCCATTGCGTCGTCGAACGAGCCGCCTATGCCTGATTCGTCCTCGACAGGCGATCCGACTCCGATCGTGACCGTGAAGTCAAGATGGCTCTCCACCCATGTACGGATCTGCTCGGATAGCTGCAGCATTTTGTGTTCCAACGCTCCGCTTTCATTCGATATTAGCAGAACGACAAGTTGGTTTTTCGCGATCCACTCCGCCACGATGCGAAGGCCGTTCTGCTCGGCGATCTCGACCGCAACGCTGCTGACGATAAACTTGAACAACGATTGATCGTTCGGACTGTATTTCATGGCGAATTGTCCGTAATGATCGAGCTCTACGAGCGAGACGATGAATTTGCCCGCAGCGAGTCCGTAGAACTCCCACTCCTGTTCCCACTCCTCGCGTTCGCCTTCATATTCCCCTTTGAGCAAAAGCTGCAGAAACTGCTGTCTTCGAATAACCAGGTGCTCCTGCTGTTGTTCTTGAAAGACCATATTGTTCGTAATTAAACGCTCGATCGCCTGATCGATAAAGGAAAATTCATTTTCTCTCTCTTTGGGATCGCCTGCCTTAACGGATGACGAGAAACGCTCGATTCGATGCATGATCGATTCGATCGGCTTATAATTCCTTCGCGTCACATAGAGGGTCGATCCAATTGCAAACACGATTGCGCTAAGACCAAGAAGGATCCATACCGTACTGCCGTGAAACAGAAAATCGAATAGCTGTCCGCCTTTAATGCCGATACGGTACGTCCAGCCCGTATAATCAGAGACGATGTCGGCGCTAAGCCTGTTATGCGACGGCGCCTGCCGCTCGCCTTCGAAGAAAGACTGCCCCCCGGCGTCGAACAATTCCGCTTCCGTAATAGCAGGGTCGATCATCTGTCCAATGAACGATTCAAGCGAAGAAATTTTGACATTAACGATCACATAACCGAGGCTTCCGGAATCGCGCGGAATCTTGAAGCCCAAGGAGCTGACGCGAACCTCATTGCGCCCTTCGCTCTCCTTCACCCTAGGCGAGGACCATACACCTGTATAAGGCTGCTCCAGCACGCTGCGGAAATAAGCCTGGTCGGGGAATTGCGCCAGCGGGCGAATCGTGCTCTGGTCGAGCACCTTGCCGTCCTTCGCGCGGTACAGATAGACGGAGTCGATCAGCCCGTAGCGAACCATGAGACTGCTAAGCAAGTTGGATGCGTCGAAGTCCGTTGCCCGGTCCGAAGGACCGTCGAGAAAACGCTGCATATCTCCGCCGTCCTCGATCATCTTCTGCGCGTCGAAGGAAATGCCCTTGAGCGAGCTGTCCACCATATTGGCGACGTAGTCGGCCGTTAGATCATTCGCCTGAATCGCATTGCGGACATGCAGCTGGTTAATAACGGAGAAAAAAACAAAGATGAGCATGCTGATCGTGACGAGCAGAATGGGGAGGTATGAGAGCAGCATCCGTTTAATGTAGTTGTTGTTGACTTTCATAAGACCCCATCCTTCTCCCGTTGCAAATATGGACAAACCCCATGATATGGATGGGGTTTGTCCGGCTTTCGCGTTTAGTTGTTCATTTCCTTGTAAGCCGTTCTGCGTTCATCGATAACCGCCTGACCGCCCAGCTTCAGAAACTCCTCGACGTTGGACTCGAACACCTTGTCGAATTGATCCGGTTTAGCCAAAATGCTCTTCACCAGCGTCTCTTCTCCCTTGTCCTTCAACGTCTTGGCGTATTTGATCTCGGCTTCGATCGGGCGATCGAATCGCGGCAGCGTATAGCCGTCTTTGAGCGCGTTGATGATCGTTTGCTTAGCCAGCTCGGTATAATCCGGGAAGGATAGCGACACGACTTCGATATTTTTTTCCTGTGAGCCGAAATCTTTACCGTTAATGACGATCGCCAAATCGCTGTTATTGTAGAACGTTTGCTTCGCTTCGTCCGTCGTAATGGCTTTCGGAATATCGTTCTCTAACGTATAATGCTGTCCTTCAAGCCCGTTCGTGAGCGCGAACAATACGTCCGGCTGCGACATCCAGTCCAAATATTTGATCGCTTCCGCCGCATGCTTGCTCGTCTTCGGAATCATGATATGAATACCCGTCGGGTCGTAGATCGCTTTCGGCGACTTGCCCGCTTCATTCGTGAATGGATCGATTGCGATATATTCCGCACCTGGTACGTTCTTCTTAAGCGTATCGAATACGTTGCCGCTCTGCATTAAGGTCGGATGGGCGGCCAGCGCGGTGAAGGCGCCGACATAGCCGTTCGACACGTCGCTTTCGAATTGCTTGCCGTCCTTGTCGAGCGCGAAGTCCGGATTGATAAGGCCCTCTGTATACATTTTGTTCATGAACTGCACGCCCTCTTTGTAGCCGGGCTTCGTCAGTTCGGGGATGTAGTTCGCCGATGACAACGCGTAGAAGTCTTCTTCCGTCAGATCCTTTACGAACGAGCTGATCAGGACGCCTGGGCTCGTTATGGTCGTACCGTTCATCGCGCTGAAGGAATAAGGAATAATTTTGCCGCCCGTTTGGCCGGGGTCCTGTTCCTTAAACGCTTTCATAGTATCGTAGAATTGCTCCGTCGTCGTTGGAACCGGCAGCCCCAGCTTGTCGAGCCAGTCTTTGCGAATATAGGATGACTGCGTGAACTGAAGTGTTCGCTTAGCGGGAATCGTATATTGCTTGCCTTCGAATATGCCGTAGCTTAATACCTCGTCGCCGAGAAACTTCTTCAGGTTCGGGGCGTTGTCTGCGATGAGCCCGTCAAGCTCTGTCAACCCGCCGTCTTTCACATAATTGTAAATCGTATTCATGTCGTAAGTAAACACAAGATCGGGAGCGTCGCCGGTCGACATGAGCACGTTCAGCTTATCTACCTCTTGGTTCCGCGGCACCGGCACGAACTCCAGCTTAATATTGTTCGGATCGCCGAAGTTTTTCTGAATCCATTGCGTCCAGAAGTTATTGGTGACAGGTCCCGCTCCAGCAGGAGCGTTGCCGCGGTCGAACACTTCCACCTTCAGGGTAACGGGCTCTTTGCTTCCACCGCTTCCTTCGTTGCCTGTCTGTTCGGAATTGCCTTCATTAGCAGGCTTCGAGCAGGCGGACAGCATACTTGCAAGCAGCATTACGACGGTCAATAAGAGTAACCATTTCCTTTGCTTTGCCTTCATGTTCTAGCTCCCCTTTGCGTATCGTTTCGATATTCCTCTATGTTATTCAGCTCTGCCGCTGGCAGAGGGATAACCGGTCTTTATGGCATCGTCTAGCCTTTAACGGCACCGATCATGACGCCGGATACAAAATACCGCTGCAGCCAAGGATAGACGATTAGAATCGGCGTCGTAGCAAACATGATGCTGGCCGCCTTGATGCCCTCTGGAACGACATCGATTTGAGCCGCCCCCTCCTGTGCCGTCAAGTCTGTTACCATGCTGTTCATGACGATCTGGTACAGCTTCAGCTGGATCGGATACAATTCCGAGTCCGTAATGTAGAAGAGCGCATCCATATATCCGTTCCACCGAGAGACCGCATAGAACAAGCTGAGCGTCGCAATAACCGGCAGTGATAGCGGCAGGATGATGCGGATTAACGTTCCAATGTGAGAGCAGCCGTCAAGCTGCGCCGACTCCTCCAGGCTGGCCGGAATCGATAAAAAGAACGTCCGCAGTATAATTAGATTAAAAGCACTGATCATACCCGGAACGATGAGGGAGAGCAGGCTATCCAATAACCCGAGCTCCTTGACGAGCAAATAATCGGGAATCAAGCCGCCGCTGAAAAACATCGTGAACACGATGAGCAGCATGAAGAACGCTTTTCCTCTCAGTCGATCCTTCGTCAGCGGATACGCCGCGCTTATGCTCATCAACATGCTGATGATTGTATACGTTACCGTCAGGACGATCGTAAGCCCCATCGACCATAACATTCTCGTATCGGTGAACACAATCTCGTAGGCATGGAAATCCCAGCCTCTGGGAAAAATCGTCACTTGACCCGATAACACGAAAGGTTTGGAGCTTAGCGATATCGCGATAATATGCAGGAACGGCAAGAGGCACACGATCAAGGCCGCACTGACGACCAACATAATGACGACATCCGAGAGCCGCAGCTTGGATACTTTCTGTTGAATGACATTTCTCATACCGCACCTCCTACCATAGCCCTTGTTCTCCGGAACGCTTCGCAATCGTATTCGCCCCGACGACGAACACCAGTCCGACTAAAGCCTGGAACAAGCCCATTGCCGTAGCTAGCGAAAACTGTGCCGACTGCAAACCAACCTTGTACACGAATGTACTTATTACTTCCGCATAGTCCATCACGAGCGGATTGCTCATGACGAACGGACGCTCGAAACCTATTGTCATAATATGGCCAAGCTGCATAATGAGCATAACGACAATCGTTGAGCGGATGCCCGGCAGCGTAATATGCCATATTTTTTTCAATCTACCCGCCCCGTCTACCTCTGCCGCTTCATACAAGTCCTTGTTAATACCCGTTAATGCAGCTAAATAAATAATCGTTCCCCAGCCGGCGCTTTGCCATATGCCCGTTCCGAGATATACGAGCAGCCAATTGTTTTTATCGGTCAAAAACGGAATCGGATCAAACCCAATCGCAGCGAGTAGATTGTTGACAAGACCGCCGTTTGTAGCGAACATTTGGTACACGAGACCGCCGATAATGATCCATGAAATAAAGTGAGGCAGATACAGTATCGTTTGAGCCGCTTTTTTGAACCAGACGACCCTAAGCTCATGCAGTAGAATAGCGAGCAGGATCGGTGCCGGAAATGAAAACAATAAATCAAGCAAGTTAAGCAGCAGCGTGTTTCGGACAACCTGATAGAACTGGCTCATTCCGAACAGCTGCTGGAAATTTTCGAATCCGACCCAAGCGCTTCCGGTTACGCCTTTAAAAATACTGTAGTCCTGAAAAGCGATCGCTGCCCCGTACATCGGAACGTACTTAAATAAAACGAAATACGCGATGGGGAGAATAAGTAATAGATATAGCTGGTAATCCTTCCAGGCTCCTGTCACTATTCGACGACGCTTGCCTGCATGTATTAATGGTGTGCTGCTTTGCGTGGAACTTCGATTCATGTGCATCCCTTCTCCCTGTGACTAGCTTCGGTTGTTGCATCCGCCCTTCGCAAGCTTGCCCTGCCCGGGTCGACTAACCACACTATACGGCGGCGGCATCGTAAGGCACAATAGACACATTTCCGACTGTTATCCGAATTCCGAAACCGTTGCTGCTATTGGGTTTATCTGAATTCGGTGCATCGGCGGAATAGAGTTGATCGACTCTCAGACAATGCCCCGCTGGCCCTAAGGCTTAGCTTAAGAGACAACCCTCTAGTTCGGAGAGCTATGATGGATATCTGCAGTAACTTCTTCCGATAAAAGCATAGTTGGAGGGCTATGTTGGATCTCTGCACGAACTTGGCGTGAAAACGGCTGTCAAAAAAGCAAAATGGTAAAAGTTAATGCGATTATCCAGTGTAGCTCCCAAACACGCCCCAACCTTCGGGAAAGTTACTGCGAAAATCCATCATAGCCACTTTCGAAGGACGCGTAGGAGCACAGATGCCGTGATCAAACGCAAAAAAACCGGCGTCCGCTATTGCAGACGCCGGCTTTACATGCTGGTTATTTCTATTTATTTCCGGGACGTTATGCGCTTAACTCCTCTTGAAAATCAAATGAGAAATTTCTCACCGGGTATTTCGTTTCAACTTTCGGCTAGGCGTTTAACAACTCATTAAGCAATACCACTACCACAAGCCGAGAGGGGATTAATAACGATGTCAAACGAAAGCAAATTAAACAAACTATCCAAATTCATGCTCGTATCTGCTTTGAGCGTCATGCTCGTATTTTCAGCAGCGGCATGCAACAATAATGCCGATGGAACGAACGATGACGATTCTAACGGAGTGATTACCGATTCGCCCGCCGGCGATGAACCCATCATGACCGATGATCCATTGGACGCGGAAGACGATTCAACGACGACCCCTTAGACTTCGAACAGGATCCCTCCAAGAAGCTTGGAGGGATCTTTTTTTTACCCATTACTGAAACGTCAAATTGAAGCCGTTCTGGATAAAATGAATATTCGGATGCGCGATATTGCTCGTCGTCAAGTTGTTAAACGTGGCTGAACCGTTGCCCGTGTACGTATAGATGGCAGCGCCAGGGTGCGGCGACGAGAAGCGCGACGTYGTGACGCCGTCCAGTCCCGTTCCGTTAATGTTAATGTTGTTGAATACGATGTTCTGGAAACCTCCTCCATACCCGAACTGGATTGCGCTGCGCTGGGTGTTCAGAATGTCGATGTTCGTGAAAGTGACATTTTTGATCGAGCTGTTGGACGCTTCCAGGTCAATTGCCCCGCGTTCGCCATTGTACAGGTCTTGGCTGGTGCCGCTGTTAATGATCGTCGTGTCCGAGAACAGGATGCCCGTATTATTTTGGAAGTCGTAGCCTGGGAATACGGTATTCATCCGTATGCCGGAACCGCCGACGGTATCGATGATCATGTTGTGGGTCGCCTTGTGGCCGCTGCCGCCGAAGAACGCGATGGCCGCCGCGCGCCAGTTGTTCTCGATCGTGTTGTAGGAGAAGGTGTTGTTAACGCCTGCAGGAGCGCCGTTAACGTTACTCGTCCATACGGCCAGTGCATCGTCTCCGTTATTACGCAGGCTGCTGTTGCGAACGGTCGAATTGCTCGTTCCTTGGGCAAAGTTCACGCCGTCGGCGAGGTTATTCCGAATTCTGCTGTTCTCGATGAGCAGTCCGCTTGCGATTATGGCTGGCGTATGCGCGTAATCCCCTACCCAGAATCCGCATTCGAAGTGCTCCACCCATACGTTGTGCACTTTGGAGTTCGTTCCGAAATTATCCATGAACGCTTTATATACCGCTTGCTGCCCGTACCGCGAGCGAAGCTTCGAATTCATATAGATGTTGCTGAAATCCAGCTTGCCCTGTACGCGGAACGAAATGCCTCCCGACGAGGAATTTGGATTCGTAAATTGGATGTTCGTATGCCAGATGCCTGCGCCCACTATCGTAATGTCGTTGATCATATTGTTGGCGGAACCGATTTCCCACATGTTGCCCAGATGGAACGTGCCTTCCGGAATGTATAGCGTTTTGCCGGAATTGACAGCATCCGTAACCGCAGCTTTGAATGCTGTCAGATCGTCCAGTCCGTCGTTCGCCACGGCTCCGTGATCCGTTACGGAAACGGCGCCAGCAGGACGGGCAATGGCAGTCGGCACGGGTTCGATCTCCAGGAAGTCGACGCCGTATTCCAGGCTGTCGGCATTGCTCTTCTGAATGCGAATTTTGTCGCCTGGCACGAGCGGCGTATCTAGCTTCCAATGTACTTCGTCGAAGCGGAATAGCGGACGTCCCCCGCCCGGCGCGTCGGCTGGGTGATCGCTGGAGAAATACTGCCAATTATAATAAGAAGTGAGCGGAACGGTTTTGGCTTTGACTCCGTTCACGTACACATCGAGCGATCCGTTCAATCCCATGCCGTCTGACGAGTCCGGCATCGTGAACCGCATGGTGACGCCTGCTCCTCCTTCGCCTTGTCTAACCGTCCACTCCGCATACGAGCCGTTAGAAGGAAGGGAAACGTATTTTTGTCCGGAAGCTTCCGACGCTGTCAGAGCTTGGTCGAACGTCGGTGCGGACTGCAGTGCTGCTCCGCCGCCGCGGGATGCATCGTCGGTGTCATACCGAGTATACGGCATGCTTGCTCCGCGCGCGGAATAAACCGACAGGCTAGACGAGCTGTTGTTATTGGCTTGCTTCACCGGCAATTCGTTGGCGTCGGCTGCAATCGTCAACGCAGCCGTATAGGCGCCGCTTGTTGCCGTCCATGAACCCGTGAGATTCACGTTTACGGATGCGCCAGCTGCCAGAGTACCGTTGTATGTTCCGCTGAACGTTTGCAGCGTAAAGCCCGCTGCATTTTTCAAGGAAAGCGTTATGGCATGCGCGCCTCCTGCGGAAGCGATGCTGCCTAGGTTTTTCAAGTTGACCGAGAACGCGATCGAGTTGCCTACGACCGGCGTGTTAGGTGTCCAAGACACCGTTCCTACGAGGTCGGAGCTCGCTACCGGCGCGACGACGAGAGCGGTCGGATTGTTATAGCTATTGTTCGATTCGTTCTGCTCGATGACCGCGTTGTTCTCGTCCACTTTGGCGCTCAAAGGGTAATTTGCGGCTGTTTTGGCACCTGCGTTGAAGGTTACCGTCGCCGAAGAACCCGCTGTCAGCGCACCTACCGGAGCCGTACCCGCCAGCTCGTTGCCGAGGTAGAAGTTAACCGTCGTCGCGGCAGAGCCGGTGTTGCCGGTGTTCTTGACCGTGGCGCTCAGCGTGATGGCATTCGTCTCGATCGGCGAGGACGGCGTCCAAGTCATCCCCGTTACGAGCAGATCGGGATTCGGACCAGGCGCTCCGAATACTTGAAACTCCGCGATTTGGCCAGCAGACGCGCCCGTGTTGCCCGTAATCGACAGCTGGATCCGCTTCACGGTTGCCGTTACCGGGATCGTGACCGTATTGCCGGTTGCCGGATTAAACGTGTACGTCTGGGACGAAACAAGATTGCTGAAGGCAGTCGTGCTCTGGTCGTGGCCTAGTACCTGAATGGTCTGAGTGCGCGTTGCCCATACCGAGGCCGGGTTCAGCTTCAGTACGATCGATGTCAGATTGTGGTTCGTGCCAAGATCGAGCGTCAACGTGCTCGGATTGCCGCCGCCCTCCCAATAGGTGTCGGTGCTGTTATCGTTGGCGTTGGCCGCCACGTAGGTAAATACGCTGGAAGAGGCATTGATCGGCTTACCTATGGCGATGTTACTGCTTGGAGACGTTGTTGGTGTCGGTGTCGGTGTTGGTGTTGGTGTCGGTGTTGGTGTCGGTGTCGGTGTCGGTGTCGGTGTCGGTGTCGGTGTCGGTGTCGGTGTTGGCGTTGGTGTCGGTGTTGGTGTTGGTGTTGAGGAAGTTGTTGCCGTTACTGTAATTTGATCCAGATTCACATTGCCGGAATCGCCCGCGTCGTATATGTACGCGATCGTATTGTTTCCAGCATTCAGCGTTAGCGTTTCTTCTTTATTGCTCCAAGTATCCCAGTTCGCAAGATTCGGCAACGAGGTTTGGCGAATTTTCGTCCCGTTGACGTAGATGCTGACCGTCTTCGAGCTGCCGGAAGCGTTAGCATACTTCAGCGTTACGTTGTGACTGCCCGCTGACCCGGCTGCTACCGTAAAAGTCGTCGCTGCTCCTTGCGTCCAGTAACCGTCAACAAAACCCGTTCCGGAGTAGCCGACATGATCCGTATTCGCTTTGGCTCCTCCTGTCAAGGAGGCTGACTCCGCTTGATACGCGCCGCTTGTCGGCGTCGGCGTCGGCGACACGGTCGGAGTAGGCGTCGGCGTAATGCCCGAGCCGTAAATTTCGAGTTCCGATAGCTGCGCGGCCGGCCAGCCCGTATTTGCCGTTACGACGAGCCTGACATAACGGGTGATCGTCGCGGAGAAGTTGACCGTAACTGAATTGCTTGCCACCGATGGGTTAAACGTATAGCTCGCCGATCCTACGATGTTCGAGAACGATGAACCGTTCGTGCTTCCATCGACGGACAGCGTCTGCGAACGTGTTTCCCATGTCGCGGGAATCTTCAGCACGATCTGGTCTATGCTTGTACTCGCCCCCAAATCGACTTGAATCCATTGCGGGAACGCCTGGTTTGAGCTTTCCCAATACGTGCCTTGATTGCCGTCCTTCACATGCTCCGGTGCATACGTTTGCGATTGGCCGCTTGCCGTCACGCTCTTGCCCAGCGTCAGGTTCGGCCCTCCCGCAGCTGTCACCGGGGCAATCGGTCCAAGCGTGAGGGAAAAGCTGGATAAGAACAAAGCGACGACCAGTGACCATACGACATACTTGTTGCGCATCAATATCCTCCTTTAATTTCGGTTATGGAAACCATAAAGCTTCCATACCCCCTCATTATAGGGATAGCGCTTTCAAGCCAATAGATGTATTTCTACGCTAACTGTATGCGATTCCATGAATCCCCACATAAAAGCAAAAAGCAGCCGCCTTACCGAACATCGGCAAGACGGCTGCTCTAGAAGCTATTAACCAAAATATTTGGCATGAATCGCATCGTATTCGGATTTCGTTATCGGGATAACCGTACCGTGACGCGGGCTGCTAGGCAGATCGTAATCGGTAGAAACCATCCATTCGCCGGAGTCGAGATCGGTCGTTTCGAGCGGCACGTATCCTCGGGAGCCAAACTCGTCGACGAACAAATACCATTTGTCCTCCGTATTCGATTTGAACACGGTTGGGCCCTCGACGCCTTTCAAGCTGCCGACGCCTTCTTTGATTGTTCGAGGCTTGCTATCGAATACAGAGCCTTCCAGCACATCCTGAAACACCATTTTACCGAAAAGAGATAACGGCCCGCTGTCTCTTTCGTCCTTCGTAAACCGATAAATCTTGCCATTATGGGCGATCATCGTCGTGTCGATAATGGAATAACCGAAATCCATGTACACCTTCGGTTCCGAAAACTCGCGGAAATCGCGGGTCGTGCTGTACATCATCTTCTGATACCCGTCGCCGGTATGGGTTTCATCCGCGAATAGTTTGGAAGCCCAGAAGACGACATACTCTTCACTCGCTTCATCATAGAACGCTTCGGGAGCCCATGTGTTGCCCGCCTCTGGCGGCGACACCTCAGCCATTCTCGGCTCGGACCAATGGATCAAATCATCCGATTCCCATACAATAAGCGATCGGCTGCCCGCTCTTTGCGCCCGATCCCAGTTCCAGTCGCCGTTGATCTTCAGATCGGTCGCTATCATATAGAACTTATTGCCCTCGGGCGAACGGATGAGAAAGGGATCTCGAACCCCTTTCTCCCCCATCGTTGACGTAAGCACAGGCTTGCCGCCATTCAATTCTTTCCAGTGCAGCGGATCATTCCCTTCGCTAAGCGCGAAGTACACTTGCTCGCCATCCGGTGACCCTTCTCCCGTAAAGTAAGAAAAGAGGTAGCCCGCATACTCTTCCTTGTTAGTACCGCCCGATGCATTCATTTCCGTAGTCACTCCGCTTTCCTTGTCTTCGTCTGCACCAACCGAACCGTCTGTCGGTGCTCCCCCCGTCAAAGTGACGATCGATTTCGCAGGTATGATCGCCTCGAAGGTTTGATCGTCACGTACCGCGACATCCTCGCCTCTTGCAAGATCGCTGCCGGCCGATGTGATATACGACTCCAGCGCCTTAAGGGAAACAAATTGATCTAACCCTTTAATCGAGAGCTGGACGCGCTTATCTTCATTACTGTTGTTGACGAATACAGCGGTAACCGTCTGTTCGCCTTCATGAACATAAGCCGAGCCGAGCAGCTCGCTCTCCGCCCCTTCGTCCAGCCCCGTAAGCGCAATGCGCTCCGCGCCGGGACGAATGAATTTGCTGTAATTGCCGAGCGCCCACAATAGCTTCGAGGTCAGAATGTTCTGCTCGTCACCTTCATTATTGAAGTCGGTATAGATCAAGCCGTCCTTGTAATCAACCTTGGATACCGCCGTCCACCACTGCCATGCGGCCGCATTCGCTTTCGTCAAATCGAAATGAATGACTCTCGCAACATACAAGGCAGGATCGATGCCGAGATCGCGGCCGGGACCGTAATCGCCTAGAATGCAATATTCCGTCATCCAGTATTTAGCCAACGGATCGTATTTCTTCAAGTTCTCGTCGAGCAACTCTCTGAGCCTGCTAAGCCGGTCGTCTCCCGGCTTGTAGTAATCCGACCAATAGGAATGCGAGGCGATCTTGTTGCCTATCGCTTCCTTCAATTCCGGATCTCCGAGCAATTCCTTGATATACTCCTTATATTCGCCTGTTCCAAGGTTGTTAGCCCCGCTCGAATATTGCCCGCCGCCAGCGAACATTTGGTAATACTCGTCGTCCAATAGCGATGTCACTTCCACGCCGTCCGGCGCGCTGATCTGCGCTTCAACACCGCTTTCCTTCAGTTGCTTGTGCAATTCAAGTATGACGCGTTTCAGGTCCTCGTTGTTATAACGGTTCCCTTCCTGTTGCGCACGGTTCCAATCCCAGGTCGGCTCGTTAATGGGACTAATATATTGGAACTCTAGCCCTTCCTGCTTGAAATGCTCCAATACATCAACGAGGTACGTCGCGAATTCATCCTCATAGTCGTCTTTCAAATTGGTCGAGCCGACATCCGGATCCGGCTGAGCGTGACCGTTCTTCGTCATCCAAACCGGCGGACTGTTCGCGAATGCGATTAACGTATTGACGCCGCGATCCTTGGCTGCCTGCAGAAACCATTGCTGGCCCGCTTGCTTGCTCCAATCGTAATCGCCGGTCTCCGATGACTTGAACGCTTCCGAACGCCTCCATGGATCGGGAATAATCGATTGATCCGTTTCACTCGAGCCCGCCCCGATGTTGAAGCGCCATGCCGACAGCCCGATTCCTTTCTCCCGCGAAAACAACAGGTCTGCCACTTGGTTTTTATTTTCTTCGGTCCAGTGCTTGCCTAGAGGCTCCATCGACCACGCATCGGATGCGCCGAAGTTATCGATCGTTTGGTAACGGACCGAGCCGTCGATGATTGCGCTAACGTCTGGAGTAGGAGCCGGCTGCACCTCAGGCGTCTCCGTCTCTTTTACCTCGCTAGAGTTGTTGGTGCTGTCAGAATTGCCCTCCCCTCCTGATGTTAGTCCGAAATATAAGCCAAGAACCGAGGTAAAGGCAACCAGTGTGATGACTATCAATTTTCTCTTCATCCGCCTCTCCTAACCTACTAAACCTGAGCGTTCTACGCTCTCTACAAAGTGCCTTTGGACGAACACATATAAGATAATAAGCGGTAGTATGGCCATCAAGACGCTCGTGTTCATCATCATGGACATGAAGAACGGATCCTGCACGTAGGAAGCCGTTGCCGCTTGCTCGCCTCCGCTAAGGAAAGTCGCAATGGCATAACCGGAGGACGACATCATCGAGGACATGACCTTCGGCTCATTCAAATACATGTTCGTGAAGAAGGAGTCATTCCATTGCCATACGAAGGAGAACAGCATAACCGTTATCATCGAAGGTATGGCATTAGGCAGAATAACTCTGCTGAAGGTCGAGAAGTAGCCTGCACCGTCCACATAAGCTGCTTCTTCAATTTCTCTCGGAATGCCTCTGAAAAACTGGCGGAAAATATAAACGTACAAGCCTGTCTTCACGCCCATGCCGAGTACGGCAGAAATAATAAACGGCCAGTACGTATTAATTAGATTGGCTGGCTTGCCCTTTATCAGCTCGATCAATCCGAATAGATCAAAGTTTTTGAAGTTCAAGTAGAGCGGAATCATAATCGTATGCGATGGCACTAGTATCGTAAAAATAACGGCCCCAAACAATAAGCCGCTGCCCCTGAACTTGATTCGCGCGAAGCCATAGCCGGCCAGTACGCAGGTTATCGTCTGCAGAATCATAACTCCGGCAGAGAGCATGAACGTATTGGTCAAAACCTTCGGATAGTTCATCGCCGTGAACACGAGCTTGAAGTTATCGAGCGTAAACGCTTTGGGCACCCAAATGACGGTAGAATCGTATAGATCGTCCATGCTCTTGAATGCAATCGACAGCTTGAGCAGAATCGGATACACGATGACGAACGCTATGCCGAATATCAGCACGAATCGAATGATAACCCATAACCATTTCTTGGCGAATTCCACCCAATAGGCAGCCGTTGCCATCCGTTGCAGCCGCTCTTCTCTCGCCTGCCGCCCATGTACTGCGGTTTCCGTCTTCATGGAATGCCTCCTTAAGTGTTTGCGGAGCAAACACAGCTTCGTAAGCAGTAGCTAAACAACTAATCTTGGTAAAAGACCTTGCGCGATACGATCGATGTCGTAATCCACAGCACAAGCGCAATGACGGCAAAATACATCCAAGCCATCGCGGCGCTGAGGCCGAAATCGAAGCTTTTGAATGCCGTATCTACGACTAAACGGCTCGTTTCATCGCTAATGAAGCTGTCGATGATCGTATAGACCAGATTGGTTAATATTAGCGGGCTGATCATTGGAAAAGTAATTTTCCAGAACGCCTCGTAGCCGGTCGAGCCTTCGATCTTGGCAGCCTCATACAAGGAGGGAGATATCGACTGGAGCCCGGCCAGGAATATTAATATTTGCACGCCGGATTGACTAACAATCTCATAGATTCGGCTTACAGCGCCGGTCAGGTATTCGACAAATCGGATATCGATCCCGGATTGGACGAGCATGACCGTGAGCTGCAAATTGTCCATAACAGATAAGTCGCCGCCTGTCGTGTCATTCGCGCTTTTAACGACGGACTGCATCAAATCCCCGTTCTCGATGCTGGCGATTATACCCGATGCCAGAATAACCGGTAGGAAGAAGATCGCCCGCGCTAACACCCGTCCTCTAAACTTCTGATTAAGAAGTACCGCAAAAAACAAACTAAAAATAATAATAAGCGGTGTATTAACGCCAATATTGATGACGGATTCCGTCAATATCCGGACATACGATTCATGCGACAGCAAGGCTTCGCGGTAGTTATCGAAGCCGATAAAATCCAGGCTGAAGCCCTCATCCGTAACCTGCAGATTGCTTAAGCTGTACCTAAGCGAGGACAGCAGCGGAATCATGAACAGGAACAAGAAGCCTACAAACCAAGGAAGGATGAAGTACAATCCGTAATATCTGTTTTTCTGTTCCAGCGACAGCTTCTTAAGCTTCATTGTCCCGTTTCACCTCCAACTAGGTAATCCTTTGCCCCCACTGTAATTCCGTCCACATTCGATTCCGTATCGTTATAGTTGACAATAATCGTTTTACCTTGTTCGAACGTCGTTTGATAGACGCCCTTCGCCAGCATCCGATGATCAATAATCGTTTGGGACTGCACATCCTGGAGAACCTCGTTCAGTTCGCGATATTTTTGTGCCGCATCTTCGATCCATAGCCGGTAATCCGCGGAGTACAAATCAGCGAATTCCGTCATCTTAATCGCCGATGAATCGGCATTAAACCACGTATAGTTTAAAGCGGAGCCCGTTTCKAGCGCCTTCAGGAAGTTGTGCGTCGAATCCTGCTCGTCTGCCATGTTCCAGGCTTCTCCGGCGTAATTAACGTAACCATGGAACACCATCTGGAAGAAAGGAACCGTTTCATCGGTAATAATGAATTGGCTGCTTGTCATCGGCGCACCCACGATATGCCGCGCATAGATAGCCGCATAGGCATTACCGCCTTCCACCAATAATTCCTCGACGGAGCCGCTTATTTGCTTCAACTGTTCATTCACAATCCCTTTCGCTTCTTCGCGATCGATGACATTGGAGCGATTGTAATCGGAATTCAACTTGTTCCCCATATCGCGCAGCGACAATCCGGTGAGCTTAAGCTTCTCGTAATCGTCCATGAATCCGTCTACCATATTCGGCAGCACCTTCGGACTGATTACATAACCAGGGTCCAGATAGTCGTTCTCGCCGAAGTTGGCCGGATAATACGGATAAACCTTCGCCAGCTTACCCGTAATAAAGCGGGAAGCTTGTTTCGACTTTTTGAAATCGTCCGCGTTCCGAGTCGCTTCAAGGAAGGTTGCGTCAGGGAACAGCGAGATGTGATTCTCATCGGTATAAGCCTTCAGTTCCTTCAAGCCTTTGCTGCCGCCAAGCTTCTTGTCGACGCTAATGGATTTCGGGAGGTCATGGTTGATACCGCCGTTGAACCAGCCTGTGTAACGCAGCTTGATATTGCCGATTCCCTTATCCAGCATCTCAGCCAATACGGATTCAGCCTGATTGAAGGTCGTCAACGGTTCATAGGCGCTATAAGGAATGCCTAGGAAAAACTTCTTTTTCGGTATGCCGCCGATAAACTCGGCATAGAACGGAACTCCTTCTTCATCGCTCAGCTTGGTTAGACCCGCCTGCTTGATTAAGTAATCGCGGTAATGCTTAGCCATGCCGGAGTAGCTCGCGTCTTCGGCGCCGAGAAATCCGTAGCGAACGGTAATGTCGCCCTCGAAAGGCTCCGCTTGGAATTTCTTTACCGTACTGGAGCGCCACCCGTTCGTCAGCGTAACCTCCGCAATATTGCGGAGCGTAAAGCTCGGGGATACCGTGTTGTAGACGTTCAGCCTGCCGCTTACGTCGGCCTCGACGGCGCCGACCGCATCGCCCTCTTCAATGATGCCGACAAAAGCCCGGTCCTCGTATTTCATCCCGAATACAGGCAATCGCGCAGCTTCATCGTTTTGGATTTTGATCGGCTGGTAAATCGTCGCATCTGTCCCGTATAGATCTACACGGTATGGAGCTGCATACGTTTTTTCATTATTGAAGTAGATGAGCGAACCCGAACCGTCCGGAACGAGCGTGTAACCAACATCCTTAACCCCGCTCGCGCCAAAGAACGGCAGCAGCGACAGTCTTTCAATCTTCATCGATTCCGGATACTCGACACCCTCCGCATCGACCGTCACCTTCAGCTGATCTCCGTCAAGCCGATATTGGAGTGGGAGCTTCACATTAAGGTCGCCTGCAGCCGCTTCGCCAGAAGCAGCGTTATCGATCGCGATCTGCTCCGCGTCGTATCCGATTTTGGCGAATACATCCGTTACTTTCTTGAGCCCGACTCCCTTAAGGGAGGAGTCCCTTCTTTCGTAACGTTTCTCGTCTTCGTTATGCTTGAACCGCTTCTCAACTTCCCGTTTATCTCCGTCATCCTCGATCTTATCCAGGATGAGCGTCTGGAATCTATCTTCGCTAATATACTTAGGAATCGCGTCGATATCGCTTTTCACTTCCCCTAGCGTGTAAGAGATGTTCAAGCCGCCCTCTACCTTCTCGATAACGAATTGGCCGTTCTGTACGCTATGCGTGTAATTGTCATACTTCAACGAATTACCCGCATTGTCCAAATAAGAGATCTCGACCTGTACGTTCAGCTTCTCTTTGTTATAGCCGGTAGCTATGGAGTCGTCTGCGCGATCTTGCGGATTGGAATACCAGATCGCCCCGCTGCGCTTATCCTGTACCGCTATTTCCGTCGTTGCGTTATTGACGTATAAGATCAAAAATTCATTTTCGGCCGCCTGCTCCATACCCTCGGCTATACTCGCCGTCTTGCTCGGATCGACGCTCGCAGCCGTAACCTCGGCCTCAGGCTTGTCGCCAGACGCGGACTCGGATACGGTAGATGCCCCTGCCTCTGAATCCGACGCCTCTTCGGATGCAGGTTCTGCGAAGTTGGTGCCTTGGGATATAAGCAAGCAGCCGATTATGACTGCCGACATGATGCTCGCAAGCCTCCGTTTCACCGCTAGGCCCCCTTTCTCCTCATGCTCGCAATGAAAGTTCCTGATAGATCGTGTACACAAAACCAACAATCTGTTGAATGAGACTGAAGAATAGCAGCCCCAAGAAGATGATGACTCCCATGACAACGATCGTTAAAAGCATGGTCGTAATCGTCTTCATAACCGTATACTGATGAACCGTCATCGTTCCGATAAACATCAGCCAAACAAACCATATCGTAGCCACGGATTCCAATAAATAATAGAAGGAAGCCTCGCGCAGCGTAATGACGTTGCTGAGCAATAAATTGGGCAGGTAGAGCAGAATCAAAGGGAGCATCGCATACCCTGTGGCGATAACGATTTCTTTGAACTTCCCTTCCCCGTCCATTAACGTCGTTAACGACCAGTTCGCGATACACCAGAGTAGAAACGGGAACACAATGTATTTCAGCTCGTTAATGCTGTTCAGATCAAGCGGATAATTAAAGTTGACGACGTAGCCGGAATACTGGCGTTTCAATATCATCATCACCGTCACGCCGAGCAAGATGGCAAGCGCGACTCTAAGCTTCCCTCTGTTCTCGTACTTCAGATCCCAGAAACCGTCAAAGGGATGAAAAGCAACATGCAGCGAATATTTAATGTCCTTGAGAAACTGCATTCTGTTTCATGCCCCCTCTTCTTGACCTCAGGCCTCGACGAATGGCCACCACGACCACTATGAACGCGATTAGAATCGTCATGTAGGTTCCGAAGTTCTCGCGCATATATTCCCTGCGGTACTTCGTTAACGCTTTGGAATAATATTCTCTGTCGTTGCCTAACTTCAGATAAGTCATCGCTTGCTTGTATTCGCCCCGGCGCAGCATCGACTTGCCGATTCCGACATAGGCCATTTCGTAATTCGCATCCAGCCTAAGCACCTGTTCCCATATCTTAGCGGCATCGTCGTGCTTGCCTGCACTGTATAATCCGTTCGCTTCATTGACCAAGCTTCCGAATTTGGTCGCCGTAAACTCGGTAATCATGCCCAGATCGCGATCTAGAGCAAAGATCCGATTGCCAAAGCTTTCAATCGCGATCGGGGTTTTGAACGTACCGCGCTGATTGCCGACCTGACCGACTACATACAGCAAGCTTCCGTCTTCGTTATACGTGAAGATTCGTCCCCGAGTCGAATCAAGCGTCCGATACACCCCATTGCCGCTGACATCGATATCGATGAAAGCCGATGGATTTCTCGTTAAGTCGCCGACCGGTCCCCAATCCCCGTTAATACGCAGCACATCGATGCCGGACGGATTCAGCCTTTTGACAGGGACCGCGGTTTGCTTGTCAGCCGTCGTTGTAAATATAAATCCGTCCCCATCCACGTCCACATTGTTGAATTCAATCGGAACGAAACGGATCATTTTTTCCCGTTGCTCTTTGGTCGATACCGTCTTCCAGAATAAATCAACCGGATCGAATTGCACGGGGTTCGTGCCTATAAATCCGGTAAAGTCGCCTTCGCTGTCGAATTCGATAATGCCGTCGAAGACGCCTCTAGCGACAACGTAGATACGGCCGGCTTTATCGACGATGACCTTGCGCGGAATGTATTCGAACTTGTCGCTAAGCACCTCGGACTTCGGAGCCCCGATTTCTCTGATGAGCGCTCCGCTTTCGTCGAGTACAACAACGCGCCTGTTCTCGGTATCTGCTACGTAAATATGACCTGCCTCGGTAACGAAGATACCCTCCGGTTTATTGAAGGTATCCTGCTTGCCGTTATTGTCGAAGCCTTGATATTGGCGGATCGCCTTCCACTCGCTGTTAAGCACCACAACTCGCCCGTTGCCGGAATCCAAAATATATAGATTGCCGTCAGCAGCCGCGAACATGTCGGTCGGCGTCGCGAGCGGTCCAATGCCCATTTCCTGTCCCGTTATCGTCCTAGAAGGAAGATAAGCGATTGGCGATTTAACGGCGTCTCCCCAGTACGAATATACATATCCCTCATACGGCGATGCGTGAGCCGACTTCGGACTTAGCAAGGCAACGATCATCACAGCCGCCAGGATCAGAATCGATCGCTTTATTATCAAACCTATACGCCTCCATCGCTTTAGTCCTTCATGCCGGACGTTGCCATCGTTTGAATTACATTGCTCTGAGACAATACAAACGTTACGATTGGCACCGTCATCATAATAACTGCTACTGCGGCACCTACCCCTGCGCGGGCAATACCGCCCTGAACGATCTGCCCCATGGCGTAATGCATCGTCTTAAGCTGCTCGCTGTAAATAAAGCTGCCTCCATCCGTTCCCCACAGCATCTGCATCATGAGGATAAGCAGCGTCAGCCAGGCTGGCTTAACGAGCGGCATGACGACTTGCCAGAAAATACGGTATTCGCTTGCTCCGTCGATCTTCGCGGCTTCCAGCAGCGCGTCCGGTATTTGCTCCATGAATTGCTTCATTAAATACAGGCCGAGCGGATAAGCAAATGCCGGAATGATGATGGCCTGATACGAATCGATCCATCCGAGGACCGACATGATCATATAGTTTGGAATGGCCGTTACATGCGGCGAGAACATGAGCGAAAGAACAATGACGGTGAACAATATTTTGTGGCCGCGAAATTTGTGCTTGGCCAGCGGGTATGCCGCCGCCGAAGCGAGAAAAATATGGCCCGCGGTGCCTGCCGCCGTAATAAAGAACGTATTGAAGATATATCTAGAGAACGGAACCCAAGAGCTCTTCATAACTTGGAACAAATCCGTAAAGTTATCGAACGTCGCATTCCTCACGAACAGCGTAGGCGGGAATACGAACAGCTCATCGAGCGGCTTGAGCGCATTGTTAATGACGTAAATCAACGGAACCGCCATAAAGGCGCCGAACGCGGCAAGCAGCAGGAACAGCAGGACATCCACCTGCCAGGAGCGGTTCACTTTTTTCTTGAGACCTATAGCTAGCTTCATCTCGCCTATTCCCCCACCCTCTTCAGCAACTTTTGAACTGCCAGATTGGAGCCCAGCATGAGAACGAACAGAACGGTTGCAATGGCTGAAGCATAACCCATCTCGAACCGAATCGTGCCGTAATCCACCAAGTGGGTAACGACCGTATGAGCGCCGTACTGCACGCTCGGGAAGCCCGCCAGTGCCATTGCGACATCCGCAACTGCAAGGGAGGATGTAATTTGGATGACGGCACCGAACATAAGCTGAGGCCGCATCGATGGAAGGGTAATAAACCAAAGCTCCTGCCAACGGTTTCTCACGCCGTCCACCGCTCCCGCCTCATACAGCGTACGGTCAACCGTCTGCAAGCCGGCAATGAACGCCAGGAAGCTGGTGCCCAGACTGAGCCATAATTGGACGACGATAATGATCGCGAGCATGTATTTCGGATTTTGCAGCCAAAGGATCGGCTCGTAGATGATTCCGAGCTTCATCAGCAATCCGTTCATAATGCCGTATGAATCGCCAGAAAAAATAATTTGCCAAATAAAGAAAACGTTGCCCGATATCGATGGCGCGAAGAACACGAGCGTCATGATGGCTCTTACCTTTGAATTAAGCTCATTAATGAGCCATGCAAAGACGAAGCAGGCAATATAGCTGACCGGGCCGGTAATAACGGCGAAGATCATCGTGTTTTTGAGCCCGATCAGGAACACATCATCGTTCCATAACAGCTTGGAATAGTTCTCCCAGCCGACCCATTGCGGAGCCTCCAGCATATTGAAATTCGTAAAGCTGAAGAAAATCGAAATGGCGACCGGGAGCACGGTAAACATTAGGAACAGCACAACATATGGAGCCAGCAGGACGTACAAGTGCTTATCCCGCTTCACGTCCTTCGTGAACAGCTCCCATTTCCCTTGCAAGCCGGCAGAGCTTCCCTTCGGCTGCATGATCGTCTCGGTTGCGATTTTTGTTTTTTGCAAAAAGAGTCCCTCCTAGTCCTTCACGTCCAACTTGAACTCGGCTCGTTTCTCCGCGATCTCATAGTCGATTTCCTGCACATAGTCGTATAACGCATCGGCCGTATTCGTACCGTTATTGATAACTTCACGAAGCGCGTTGTCGAGATGTCTTCCCGTGAAATATCCTCCCGGCACCTCAGGCACGCCTTGCACCCATTGCCATTGCTCTTCGAGATTGCGATAATCCCGCGCCGGCCATGGCAACTCCTTGAGCGCTTCCATATTGGCTGTCGGATAACGCGCCGCAGCGCCCATCAGCCCTTCCATCTCTCTTCCGAACCGTACTTGCGAGTCCTTGCTTACCCACCACTTCATGAACTCCCATGCCGCATCCTTATCCTTGGCCTGCTTCAACATGATGGCGGCTGTTCCGCCGCTGGCGACGTCCCGGCGAATCGTGCCGTCCGTCTGCTTCATGCCCGGAACCGGAATGAATTCCCATAAGCCTTTGATTTCCGGCGCGGATACGGTCAAGTAGTTGTAGAACGTATAGTCTTGAATACCGACCGGCATCTCGCCTGTTCGGAACCGCATTGGAAAATCGAAGATCAGCGGAAGCTTGTAGCTCGTATAGAAGTCGGTCCACTTCTTGAATGCGCTAAGCCCTACGTCTGTGGCCAAACCGCTCTTCGCTCCATCGTTCAAGTAGAACGCTCCGTCCATTTGGTACAACAGCATCGCGAACGCACGGTTCGCCTCCAAGACGGGAACGCCCGTCGATTGGGCAATCGGAAGCGCGAAATCCATATGGTTCTTCTGCAGAACCGGGATCATCGCATATACCTCTTCCCACGTCTGCGGCGGCTCAATATTGAGCTCCTCCAATATATCCTTCCGGTAGAAGAGCATATTGAATATTTGCTGTTCAGGCAGCGCAAATACTTGGCTTCCGGACTTGTACGGAACGACCGCGCTGTCTCTGAACTGCTTCACGACCGTCTCATAGTCCGGGAACTTAGACAAATCCTCGGCTGCATTTCGCATACCGAAGTTCATCGGCACGTCATTGCCGACCTGCATCGCCACATCGGGGCCTTCCCCGGCGAGCGAAGCGCGAAGCAGCACATCCTGATTGACCAGCTTCAGATTAACGCCGATGCCCGTCTGCGGAGTGAACGTATCGTCGATCATCGCTTTCAGCACTTGCGCCTGATCGCGCCCTGTCCCGATCCATACGGTGATGGACTCCCCTTCTTCCGTCGTGTTGCCGATCGTATCGTAATTTTCGAAGAACGAATGGAAGAAGGACGATACCTCGTGAACCATCTTTCTGCCGAAGGAAGCACCTGCTTTAGGCAGCTTCTTATCAGGCGAAGCAAGAAGCAGGTAATCAATCTCGAGCGGCTGCTCTCTAACCTGTAGAATCCAGGCGCCGACGCTGCCAACATTGATCTTGAATTGACCTAACCGCTTCTGAACCGATTCCGGTTTCTTAGCCAAATCGGCCAGCTGATAAGCGGTTTTGTTCAAGACAGCGGTTTTGTCGCTTTTCTCACCCGTCAAGCGAACCAGTTCTTCCGAAACGGAATACAAGATGTCGCTTTRCTTCTTGAACACGTCTACCATGTCGGGAATTTGTTTATCTAATTGATAATCCCGATAAGGATCTGGAACGTTACCGGTAATCATCAAGATTTTTCGATACATAGCATTAATATCGAGCACGCTTGCTTCTACTTGGCGAATCAGCGGCGCGATTGACCCGAGGCTGACCTCAAGCTTCAGCTCGTGTTTGCCTTTCGTCATATAGAAAAGATAGGGCTCTTCCTCGTTGCCAATTACATTCATCTGCCAATCCGAGTCGTAATAAAACGGAATTTGCRCCATTTCCTTAAACGGGATTTCCCCGTCAATCCAGAGCGAGCGTGTAGAATAAATGCCCCGAAGCAATTCTTGTCTGTTCTTGATCGCGATCCGGTACAATCCGTCCTCCGGCGCCTCGACTTCCCAAGCGATCCATTGGCCCGGTATCCGCCAGTTGTTGCCGCCGACCGTATTCATTCTGACCTTCGATACGTCATACGGCTCCGTTGATGGACTGGAGCGGTCGGTAATCGGATACAATGTCGGCGATGATTTGTAAGATGCGCTTTCGCCCTGAACCTTGATCAACTGCCCGCTTGTCTCTTTATAACCCATTGACTCATAACCGGCCTTCACTTCTTCATAAGTGGAAGGCGCATCGTAGTGAAACAGCTTAATGTAGTCGATGGCCATCGGCTCTCGCGAGGATACCAGCGTCAACTTGTGCTTACCAGCTGTAAAATAAAAAACGTACGGGTCTTCGAAATACCCATCTGTATCTCTGAACAGCGATTGCTGCCACTTAGGCGATTCGACTTGGCGAGGCCTCAGCTCGTTGCCCCTGTTATCTTGCGTGATTTCTTCGCTCTCGTTTTTCCATACACGATGGAAAGTCAAGTTTCTAGCGCTTGCGAAAGGCAGCTTGCCGTCAATCAGCAGCTCTCTTTCAATGGTGGAGCTTTTGCCTTCGATTGGAAAATAGTTCATAGCGATATGATATAAGCCGGATGTCGGCACCTCGAGCTCCCACTCGATCGAGCCGCTCTCTCCTGTCTTAACGAAGTCGCCTGTTACTCCGCCCAGCTCGCCTACGATTTCGGGGGTCATATCGTGAGCGGCTGTATAATCCGCTCCTCGAATCACGATCTCCTCATCGGGCTGCTCTTCATCCTTGTATTGCTGCAAATAAACGTCGTAGCTGTTCTCAGATGCGTTCGTCAAGGAGTTCTGATCGCTCTTTGCATCGGCTTCTGTATTTGTCGCAGCCCCCGTACCGGCCGCATCGGACTGAGATATAGGGGGGATAACCAATATCGAGAGCAGCATAGCGATGATAATCAGCCAAGCGACGGTCATTCTGGAAAAGGCGAATTTCACCTCATTCCCTCCTTTTCGCAAACTAGCGGAATCTTGTTTTTGTGAGCACCGCCCGGCCTTCCAAGAGTCGGAAGACCGGGCAGTCTGCTTGTTGACCTATAAGTGTTGCTTTATTTACTCTTTCTTCTCTTCCACTTCGCCGCTCAATACTTTGTCTGCAGCCGCTTGCGCTGCCGCGATGACTTGAGCAACACCTGTGGACGGCGTAACCTCGCCTTTGACGAACTTGCCTGTCACAGAGTCGAGCTGTTCTTTCACGCCGAGACCGCCGAAGCGTCCGCCGAATACACGTTGTACCTTGCCAGCTTCGTTCATAGCGTTAGCGATGGACGTATCATCCGGAAGCACGTTCTCGAGCCACAGCTTGCGGTTGCCTTCCCAGTTGTCGAAGTCTTGCAATTCTTCCCAGATCTTCACAATAGCTTCTGCGTCCTTAACGCCTTTTGGAATCACATAAGCAGCCGTTTGTCCAAGTGGATCGGAGTAGCTTGTCGCGTTAGGTGCTTTAGGGAAGTAGACGTAGCCCCACTCATCTTTCATCTTGTCTGTCAGACGTCCTTCGATTTCCCACAATCCGCCCGGATACATGGCAATGTTGCCTTCCGCAAAATATTTGGCTGGATCTTCCCAGTCGTTGCCTTCGTTCTCTTTCACGACTTTGTGCGTGTTGTACAGCTCGTATTCAAAGTTAAGCGCTTCCATAGCTGCCGGAGAATCGAACGATACTTTCTTAGTAGCTTCCTCGTAGATCAAACCGCCGTTGCTTGCGATCAGTTGCTCCGAGAAAATGTAGTGTGCGCCGGCAAGACCGTATTGGTCCACTTTGCCGTCACCGTTATTGTCAACAGTCAGCTTCTTAGCAGCATCAAGCATCGTGTTCCAGTTCCAGTTGTCCGCGTCCATCAATTGCTGCGGATCTTGCAAGCCCGCTTCTTTGAAAATCCGTTTATTGTAATACATACCGGAGTCGTTCGCGTTATACCAGCCTTCAAGACCGAATACTTGCTCGCCGCCGAATTTCATTGATTCGATAACGTCCGGCGCGATGCGGGAGTTGTTGAGATAATCATTCAATGGCGTTAAGAAACCGCCGTTCGTAAGTCCCCAGATGAATCCGTCCGGCAAGCGGACGATTTCTGCGAAAGGATCGCCTGCCAATACAGAGGAGGAAAGCTTCTCTGAAGTGGACCAGTATTCCGTATTCAGGTACTTGATTTTGACGTTGTATTTCTCTTCAACCTTTTTGATTCTTTCGCGAGCCAATTCGTCCGCTTCGGAGTCCCCTACAGGCGTTGCGTCCCACCAATGGGAAATGCGAATCTCTCTGCCTCCGAGGTCCGGAGCCGGCTCTTCAGGTACCTCAGTCGGAGCGACCGATGCAACAGGAGCTTCCGTTGCAGGCGCATCGGTAGCCGCCGGTGTATTCCCTCCGTTATTGCCGCTGCATCCGGACATAATCATCATTGCGGCGGTTACAGTCATCAACATCGGTTTCATCTTTTTGATTTGTTTCATTGTTTAACACATCCCCTTCATGAATGATTAATCAAATAAAAGCAAGATAGACAGATTAATTAATCAGAGAAATGATTCTACCCTCCTCAAATCAAAAATTATATATAGTGGCGGCTGCCATTATATAAGCGTTTCGAGCATTTTATTGCAGAAAACAAAACAATCTTGATGACTCGATTTTTTATGTAAGGGTTTTCATGAAACCCATTTCATTATAGCTCGCTTCCTTTTCTTGGTCAATACGAAAGTTTATATTTTCCATAGCTCCTGTTACGGCGCCTTATTTGGCAAGAATGAACATTACGCTAAAACAGCTCCATCCACCATCGTTGATCTCACCACCAATAAGCTGCGTTTCCCATCCTATTGCCCTCAAGTAACCTAGGTTTGTGCGAATAGGATGAGCTTCCCATCCTATTCTGTCTTCAACCCAACCCGCTACCCTCATCGTCGTCGCTTTCACCAACCATAAGCTGCATTTCCCATCCTATTGCCCTCAAGTAACCCAGGTTTGCGCGAATAGGATGAGCTTCCCATCCTATTCTGTCTTCAACCCAACCCGCTACCCTCATCGTCGTCGCTTTCACCAACCATAAGCTGCGTTTCCCATCCTATTGCTCTCAAGTAACCCAAGGGTGTGCGAATAGGATGAGCTTCCCATCCTATTCTGTCTTCAACCCAGCCCGCTTCCCAGACCATCGCAAAAAAAAGAGCGCAGCCCCGATTGCTCGGGCTGCGCTCTTGAAGGAATAATTGCGTTAAGGCATTAGGGCTCGCGTGCTTTGCCGCACGATGAGCTTAGGCTCTAGCGACGTATGCTTCTTCACTTTCTCTTTGTTCATCATCGCTTTCAGCACTTTGACAGACGTCATCCCAAGCTCGTGCGCCTGCTGGGAAACGGTGGTCAGCTCGGGAATGAAGTGATGCGCCAGCGGAATATCGTCGAATCCGACGATGGACATATCATCCGGAATCGTCAGTCCAGCCTCTGCCGCCGCCTTGATCGCTCCGATCGCCGTATAGTCGTTCACGCAGAACACGGCAGTCGGACGCTCCTTCATGGCCAACAGATTATGCATCTGGCGTTTGCCGGAATCGATGGAGAAGCTGTCCGGCAGCAGCCATTCTTCCCGAATGTCCAGATTCGCTTCTTTCATCGTCTTGCGGAATGCCCGCAGCTTATTAGAGGTCGTCGTCATATGACTTTCCCCGCCGATGAAGCCGATCTGCGTATGTCCTAGCTCGATAAGGTGTTGAACGGCAAGAACAGTTCCCGCAGCCTCATCCGTAGCAACCCGAGTCAAGTCGGTCCCCCGCAGACCGCCATTGACGAGTACGGTCGGAATAATGCTAGCGCATTGCACCAGCTCTTGAACTAGATGCTCTTCACAGTGCTTCAAGTTAATTCTTCCGCCCATAAATATAATGCCGTCCACACGTTTCTCCCGCATAATGCTCAGATATTCCGATTCTTTCACATAATCGCCGATCGTATTACTAAGCAGGAAGGTAAGGCCTGACCGCATCGCCTCCTCCTCCGCTCCGGCGAATACTTCCGGAAAGAAGGGATTAGTCAGATCGGGCACAATGACGCCGATAATGCCGGTTTCATTTTTGAGAAGCCCTCTGGCCATAGCGTTAGGCTGGAAGTTATATTTTTGGATAAGCTCTTCAATTTTGGCGCGTGTCGATCCTCTTACCGGAGCGGTATCGTTCAACACACGGGATACGGTCGAAATCGATACTTTTGCCTCCTTGGCAATATCATATATAGTGACCTGTCTCAAGCTTAACGCTTCCTTCCTACTTCATGTCACGGAATATTATAGCAAAATCAAACATGTAATGATATGCGTTACACCTATTGCAGCGAAAATAGAGCAGGCTCGTCTCGTCAACGAACATTCCTGCTCTAGCTATAGAGTCCTAATTGCGATGCCTACAGATTGCCCCAGCGTCTATAAGATTGCTCGTCATAGAAGAGCCTTACCGCAACCGGAGTTCTGCCCTCTTCGTCGAACAAAATCAGTTCATTGTCCTTCTCCTTAAGCCACGCCATCGGAATCTTGTAATCCTCCTGCGGCCCAATCTGCCAGTAGCGGCCTAGATTACGGCCGTTCAACTGCAAATACCCTTTGCTTAAGCCCGTCAATCTCAGCTTCAGCTTAGGATTAACGCCTTCCGGAATGGCTGGAAGGTCGAAATTGCTGCTATGCCATGAAGGCCCGCTATGAATAGAGGTGGCTGAGCCCTCCGCAAGCTTCGCTGCATCTTCTAGCGATACTGCCGACCAGCCTCTCAGCTCCCGTGAACGGTCATAGGTCAGCAGCTCCAGCCGATTCAACGGCGTACGGCCTACCGGCATTTCAATGGTGTTGCTGCCTTTGACGATATAGGAGGAAATGTCGACTGCATAATAAGCGAACCAATCCTTATAGTCGTCCATAGGCACTTCCCGGCCGTTAATCCGGAGTCCGCCGCTTAACGCTCCGACCAGTATAGCCCCATTATGATCATTAACTTCAAAAATTCGAGTGAGCGCAGAGGCGAACGGTTTTCCTTGCACCTCGTCTAGGTGGACAGACTCCATACCGCAATGCCAATCTCTGCGTAGGTCGATGACCGAGCCGTCCATATAGACTGGACCGAATATGCCTTTCTCCTCGCCCAAATTCGGCGAGAAATTAAGACTGCCCATATGCTGTACAAGCAGTTGCAGCTTATTGCGTCCTTTGTTCAGGCGTACGACCGCCGACGCYGCGCCTACTTGGCGGATCATCGCTTGCTCTTGTCCATTGACGAACAGACGCGCAGAATCTTGAATGGCTGACAACACCATTGTGCTTTCTTGATCCCGATCGCACTCCGCTTCACTCGTGTAAATAAGATACCCAAAGTCCTTATCTAGCTCTGCGAATCCGCGCGGAGTATCGGCAAGCTCGCCCGCTCCGAGCGCAAGCAGGTTCAAGTCTTTGCGAGTCCAATTCGATAAGCTCGGCAGAAGCCACGGCTCGCTATCTTGAGCGGTGTTGCTTGATTGCACCCAGTCTCCAATAAGGAAGGGTTCGCTCTCAGGGCCGCCCCTTACTCCGCTCACGTTGCCATCAACGTCTATGTCCATGTCCTCCCAGCCGAATGCCCAGCATGCTTCTCCACCTTGCTGCCGAAGCTTCCATGCTCGGTCCGACATATAGCCGTTTAATGCAATCACTGCGATACGCTGCCCGCCAACCGTCAATGCAATACGCTGCGGCGTTTGGAAATGGAAGACGTCTAAATGCAGCGTCCGGCCATCCGGGCTCATTTCATGTCGGATTTGTGCTTCATTATCATACTGAATCACGTGATCGGCTTCGAACACGATATGCGTACGCTGGCCGTCTTCTCCAGCCACAATAATCGTTTGGACCTCGCCAATCCGGTCGTTCCCAATGACGAACCCTCCGCAAGTAAGTTTCAAACCAGGACTCACTTCATACCGGTCAAGAATCGGTACGATCTGACCCGGTTTAATCGAAACCTGAAGCGTTCGGCCGCTTTCGAGCGTAATCGGGTACATTTCCTTCTCCTGCTTGGCGCTTTCGGCGAACCAAAGCTTTTGCCTGTTCCACTGTCTGCCTTGGAGTTTTATTCCGTCTGGGCAAGTGGCCTCGCATGATTCCATCGGCTCCGCTTCCAGCAAAAACGCGCTGAGCGCTTCCGTGAATAGGGAAACCTTTTTGGCCATTCTATATTTGGCTGTCACTCTCCCATATTCGGACAGTGGAGCATCGTAATCGTAAGAGGTAACCATGTAAATATCGCTGCTTCCTACCGTTCGGCCGCCGTAACCTCCAAAGTTAGTACCGCCAAAAAACATATAGTGGCTAATGCCGTCAAACCCGGCGCGAATCGCCTCCATCATCCTCTTCTCGTACAATTCAGGCGTCTTCTGCGTGGCAGAAGGCGCTCCCCAATGCTCGAACCACCCTGTCCAAAACTCGGTTACGAGCTTCGGAACGTCTGGCTGCTTAAGCATCAGCTTCTCATAATGTCCGTCTGCACCCGACCAGAAGTTCGCCCCTTCGATCGTTCCTTCTAAGCCGCCCTCGCAAGTTATTAACGGCATATCAATTCCACGCTCGAGCAAGCCGTCGCGCAGCTCCCTCATGTAAGCCGCACCTGCCGTGTCATCGGCCAAATAACCGTATTCGTTCTCGACCTGGACCATAATAACGGTACCGCCTTGCGACATTTGGCGAGAGCGGATAACCGGAACAATCTGGTCAAAGTAAAGATTAACGTAATGAAGGTAAACCTCATTGTTCGTTCGGAACTGTATATTAGATTTATGTTTCAACCAATACGGAAAACCGCCGAAATCCCATTCGGCGCATATGAACGGACCCGGCCGCGCGATGACCCATAGTCCCAGCTCCGCGCATAGATCAAGGAACGCCCCGCAATCGTTGTCGCCGCTGAAGTCCCAGTTGCCCTCCTCCGGCTCATGCACGTTCCATGCAAAGTAAGTATCGATACAATTCATGCCTGCTAGCTTCGCCTTGACAAGCACTTCCCGCCATTCCTGCCTAGGCATTCGAAAATAATGAATCGATGCGATGTTCAGAAACACTCTCTTCTCCCCGATGATAAAGCTCTTCGCATCATAGCGAAGCTGCGTTCCCTGTAATCCAGTGTTGTCTAAGCTATCCGTAATCATAAATTCACTTTCCTTCCTTTTTGAACGCCATGTCGCACTCTTAAAAACATCACAAGCGTAAACGGCTGTCGCCGTCCTTTAGCGGCAGAAGCTCGTTTCGTGGAGATATATAAGAACCTGAATAAGTGAAAACTTATAAATTCTTATATATTGAAAAGCGGTAAAAATCGTCTTTCATAGCGGCTGCTATCATTTATGAAATGGGTTTCATTAAAGGCATATAAATTATAAAACTACTCTGTAAGCGTTGTCAACAATTGGATTGTAACTATTTTCCTCAACTCATAACAAAAAAACAGTCCAAGGCTGATGCCCCGAACTGTTACTTTGATATAATGCTATACGGACTCTACTGCCGACTGCGCCGGGCTGATTTCGCTCCATTTGAACGATTGCTCCGATGGCTTGTAATTGGCGATACGCTCGAGCAGAACATCGGGGTCGCTCTCGACAATGAACAGATCAAGGTTCGATTCTCTCATGAATCCTTCATTTACCGCATGCTTCAGAAGGTCAATCAACGGATTGTAGAATTCTCTTACATTCAGGAGGCCGATCGGTTTCTTGTGGATGCCAATCTGCGCCCAGCACGCCATCTCGAACAGTTCCTCGAATGTTCCAAGTCCGCCTGGCATGCTGATATACGCATCTCCCAGCTCGGACATCTTCGCCTTGCGTTCATGCATATTGGCAACCTCGTAAAACTCCGTCAGCTCGGTATGCATCACTTCACCGCTAAATAGCCCCCGCGGCATAACGCCGATTACCTTGCCTCCGGATTCCAATACCGAGCCCGCAATACGCCCCATTAGGCCTAGCTTGCCGCCGCCGTATACTAGCTCTATATTTTGGGCCGCCAAGGCTTTGCCTAAAGCGATTGCGGAATTTTCATAATCGACATGGTTTCCCGGATTGGATCCCGAATAGACGCAAATTCGTTTCATTTTGTTTGTTGCTCCTCTGCTTCTGCATTTTTGATTCCATTCAACAGATGGTGTTTAAGTCTCTTTATACTACTCTTCGCCTTAACTATTTTCCATATCAAAAAAATCCAAATAAATCATTTCGTTAGCGGCGAGGGCCCTCCAGATTTTCATTTGCGTTCGCCTTCCAACAAATTCGAGAAATATTGATAACTTTCGTTAATTTCTTCCGCCCTTATTTGTTAGTAAAATGACAGGAAAGATCAAATGATCCGCAATCGTTTAGGAGGAAAATGACAATGAAAAGATTGGGTTATATGCTGCTCTGCGCGTTCATTCTGCTAAGCGCCATACATGTTCCGGCGCGACAAGTTGCAGAAGCAGCGGCAGCGACGGCCGTTCCCCAAATCTACGCGAACGAATACTCCAGCGTAGGTCTGGTCAGCGACGGAACAGTGTGGTCTTGGGGAAGGGGAGGCAGAGGGCAGTTGGGCAACGGACGATCGAACAATTCTTCGTCCCCGGTTAAAGCCTCGGGCCTGTCCGACGCGCGAACGATAGCCGCCACGTACGCCAGCTCGTTTGCCGTCAAGAGCGACGGCACGGTACGTGCTTGGGGCGCGAACGAGAAAGGCCAGTTGGGCGACGGCACCGTAAGCGATCGGCTCTCGCCGGTTGCGGTGTCGGGGCTTGCCGGCATTGCTTCGGTATCCAGCGGCCCGGGCTTGCATACGCTCGCCGTAGGCAACGACGGAAAGCTATGGGCATGGGGAAACAACGAAGACGGACAGCTAGGCGACGGTACGACCGACCAGCGGCTTACCCCCGTAGAGGTTGCCGGACTTCCCCCTATCGTCCAAGCTGCGGTTGGCGGCTTCTTCAGCATGGCACTGGACTCGGACGGACAAGTATGGTCATGGGGATGGAACAAGCAGGGCCAGCTTGGTGACGGCACTGCCGACCAGAATAGACTTATACCTATGCCAATAACCGGCTTAAGCAACATCGTCGCCGTGTCGGCAGGTTACAACCACGCGCTCGCGCTTGACGAGAACGGGGACGTGTGGGCATGGGGCCAAAATACGAACGGCGCCGTAGGTGACGGAACCTACACGGAACGCCGGACGCCGGTGAAGGTCGTTTCTTTGGACAACGTCGCCTCCATTTCCGCAGGCTTTTTTCACAATCTGGTCATTAAAAATGACGGCACAGTCTGGGGTTGGGGGTACAATGCTCAATACCAACTGGGCAATGGATCAACCGAGAAAACGAACTCGCCGATTCAGGTCCCCGGAGCAAGCGATATGCGGATGGTTGCCGCAGGGCAATTTCACAGTCTAGCCATGGACCGGGACGGAATGGGCTGGGCATGGGGTTATAATAGCGGCGGATTGTTGGGCGATCGGACGGGAACGGATCGCCCGCTGCCCGTACAGAACTCGGCGGTGATGGACGTAACGGCTCCGGCGGTTGTTGACGGCGCGCTCGCCGTATCGGACGCGGGGACGAGCGGCTTAACGGTGAGTTGGCAGAAAGCGGCCGATAATATGTCTCCGCAGGTCGGCTTGCTCTACCAAGTATTCTTCTCCGATGCCGGCAATATCGGAACCGTGAATCAGATGCTTATGAACGGCATAGAAGCCGGCCCAATGCTGGAGGACATCGATTCGATCGAGGTAACGGGCCTTGAACCCGATCAGACCTATTATTTTAACGTAATCGTGTTGGACAGAGCCGGGAATATAAGCGCTTATGCGATGCAGCAAGGAGATACGGCTCCTGAAACAGTACCGGATACGGAAGCGCCGGTCGTTCAGTCCCTTCTTCCGGCTAACGGCTCCTCCCTCTCGCATCCGGTTGCAGATCTGTCGCTGACGTTCGATGAGCCTGTTGCAGCGGTCGCCGACAAAGAAATCGTCGTTCATCGTGCAGATGACGATGCCGTGGCAGCGACTATCGACGTTGCAGACGCGACACAGGTAGCGATATCCGGCGCGATAGTGAGCGTCCGACTGGAGGACCCGCTTCCATCCGATGCGGCTTATTATGTCCTTATTGATGCGGGTGCTTTCGAGGACTTAGCGGGCAATGCATTTGCCGGCATTAGCGATCCTTCGACCTGGAGCTTCGCCGTAGAGGAAGACACGGGCATTCCGATTCCTAGCGATGATGCAACGTTGACGTCGTTAATCGTGAACGCGGGAGCGAAAGCGCTGCGTCTCTCCCCTGCTTTTGCTCCGGACGTTATTGAATATACGGGCAGCGTTGCGCATTCGGTTGCTTCCGTTACGATTACGGCAGCCGCAAGCGATAGCCATGCTACCGTGACCACGAGCGTCTATGACAGCGCGGACCGGGTCGTATTCGGTCCACTTGCTTTAACAGATGGAGAAGCAAGCGATCCGCTGCCACTCAGAACGGGAAAAAACAGGATCGAGCTGACCGTTACCGCCGAAGATCATTCGGTAGCCATCTACCAAATAACCGTGAGGAGAAGCTCTGCTCCAGCAACAACGCCATCTCCCGCTGAGGGCGAGAAGCCCGTTGTGGCGAACGTAACCTTCAATGGCCAAGAGATGAATGTCATGGCGTCCGGAACGCTGCAATCGGACGACGGACGCACAACCGCAAATGTAACGGTAGATACGGATAAGCTTGCAGCGCAATTGGCCTTGGAGGACGACAAACCGGTCATTCGACTGACGATAGAAACAGACGTTGATCAAACGTCCGTGTTGCTGGGCGGACAATCCGTGAACCTGCTTAGAAACAAGCAAGCCGTGCTTGAGATCGTAACCGCGAATGGCAGCTACAGGCTGCTTGCGGAACATCTGCCTCTGGATTGGTTATCCGACCAATTCGGAACGGATGTGCAGCTTCAGGATGTTTCATTCCAGTTGGTTATCGCGGCAAGCAACGACAATCGGAGGGCGCAGCTTCAAACCGCGTCGACGCTCAAAGGCTTTGCCATTCTGACATCGCCGGTCGATTTCCGCTTGTTGGTTTCTTACGGCGGCAAAACAATCGAAGCCGATCGTTTCGATGCCTATGCGGAAAGAGAGCTGCCAATGCCAGAAGGAGTAAGTCCGGACGGGACGGTAACTGCCGTCGTATTGGAGTCGAACGGAGACATCCGTCACGTGCCGACGCGGTTCATCGTTCGGGACGGCCGGTATGCGGCGATTGCCAGCAGCTTAACGAATAGCAGCTATGCCCTTATTCGGCATTCGAGATCATTCAGCGACGTTGTCTCCCACTGGGCCGAGTCTGCCATTAACGATATGGCCTCGCGACTGATCGTCAGCGGCGTGAATAACGACTCCTTCAACCCGAACGGGGCCGTAAGCCGGGCAGAATTCGCCGCTATAATGATACGTGCGCTAGGATTGCCTGCGAACGGAGCAGGCTCGTCGTTTACGGACGTCGCCTCCAGCGATTGGTTCGCAGGCACAGCCTCTATTGCGCAGCAATATGGAATTATAGAAGGTGAACCTGACGGCAATTTCCGCCCGAACGCCCCCATCACGCGGCAAGAAGCGGCAGTCATCGTGTCGAGGGCTTGGCAGCTTGCCCGTACCGGGAGGGAAACCGCTTGGAACGATGCGAATTCCGGCCCGCGTTCAGAGTCTTTCCGCGATGAAGAGCAGATCGCGAGCTGGGCCAAGAAATCGGTCGATTTGACCGTCCAATTAGGACTGTTCAAGGGAACTTATGGCTCATTCCTGCCAAGCAGCAATCTGACGAGAGCGGAAGCTGCAGCTGTCGTGCAACGACTGCTCCAGCAAAGCGGACTCATTGATGGTTGAGCAGACCATCCATTCACCTCCTCCCTCGACTACAAAAAAGACCTCAACTTCCACTTTACCGTGGAAGTTGAGGTCTTTTCGCATGCCAATCGGGCGATCCCAAGCTGTACAAACGCTTTTTCTTCTATTTCGCAAGTCCTCTTCTTATCAAGAAGAAGTAAGCCAGCATCGCCACGACACTCGTCAATAAAATGATGACGCCGAGCGGTACGGCCGTGTCTTCACCTGCTATGCCGACTAGCGGAGTAACGACCGCTCCGAGCAAGAATGGTATGACGCCAAGCAGAGCCGCAGCGCTGCCGGCCTTCTCGCCTTGACTTTCCATTGCAAGCGGGAATGCCGCCGTTGATGTAATGCCGATTGCAGCTACGAATACAAATAATGGAATTACCAAGGCAAAAAGCGGTCCGTGTACGAAGGCTACCACTAAGACAACGACGCTAGCCAAACCGGCCAGTATGAGTCCGAACAGCAGGAAAGTGTGTTCCGATACGCGATGCGACATTCGTCCGACCAGCTGGGAGCCGAGGATCAGACTAATACCGTTCGTTCCGAATAATAGAGCAAAGACGGTCGGCGAAACCCCGTAAATATTTTGATAAATAAATGGCGTCCCCGAAACATACGCGAAAACCCCCGCGATCATAATGCCCTGTGCCAGCATGTAGCCGACAAATTGGCGATCCCGCAAGAGCGATCCGTAGTTCTGCAATTGCTGCATGAAATTGCTCGGTGTCCGGCGATCAGGCGGCAAAGTCTCCCGCAGTCTCCATTTTGTCATCGTTAACAGGTAGATTCCGAGCAGCGTCAGCGCTATAAATACGCCTTTCCAATCCGTGAAAGAAAGAATCCCGCTGCCGGCAACCGGGGCCACGAGCGGACCCAAATTTCCGACAAGCAAGAGCAACGAGAAAAATTTAGTGAGCTCGTGACCATTAAACAGGTCGCGTGCGATCGCGCGGGAAATGACAATGCCCGCCGAAGCGGCAAAACCTTGTACGAAGCGGAATGCGATCAACAGTCCGATATTGGGCGAGAATGCGCAAGCCAACGAAGCGATCAGATACACGGCCATAGAGATAAGCAGAGGGTTGCGTCTGCCATGAACGTCGCTCAGCGAACCCATGACGAGCTGCCCGATACCAAGTCCGAGCAAACAAGCCGTCAAGCTTAGCTGCACCAGGGAAGCCGTCGTTTCGAATTGCTTCACGATTTCCGGGAATGCAGGTAAATACRTATCGATCGTAAAAGGGCCGAGTGTCGAAAATAATCCAAGCAGCAAAGCTAGTCTGAACACGTTCTGTTTGTTGTTGCTGGTCATCATGATGTGAGTCTCCTATTGTGTAAGCGGCAAAACCTAGTCCTTGTGAGCTTTGCTTAACTTTACCTGATTAATCATTAATATAAATGTAATTAAGCATTTCTGTCTACCTTAGCTCGTTTATTTCCTTTTAACCATCATATAGAGCTGAACACTTCATACCACAACCATAACAAAAGTAACGGAATGCAGCAGACGATAAAAATGGATATTACAATGGCCTTGTTCTTGAGTTGTCTCCTCATCTATACCCTCCGTTCATCACTCTAGCTCCTAAATAAACGGATTGCAGGTCAGCTTTGTTGCTAATCTATGGATTTATTAGGTTTACTGCTCGCGAACCGCGTGAACCTGCACGATTAGCAAGTCCGATCCTTGCCTGTCTCGCGCAGCAGCGCATGTTCGATATGTCCATCGGATATAATCGGTTTGGCCTCCATCACCTCATTTTCCAACTATTAGGTTTACCTAGCCCCGCCCAAACGATTCACATCATTAAGCAGAACGCAGCCGATCACGTTAGATCGGCTGCCCTCTTCTGCATTATTGAACGGTTTTATTGTAAGTTGCAATCTTATCGGTAATCGCCTTGGAGGCGTCTTCCAACGCCTTCGTTGCGTCTTTGGCACCTGTGAATACCTCTTCCATCGCCCCTTCGACAATTTGACGAGCTTCTGGGAACACGCCCATAACCGCACCTTGCGTTGCCGTGGATAATTTTGTTCCATGCAACTGGTCGATTGCCGTTTGGAATTGCGGGTAGTTGACGAGGTTGTCCTTCACGATCTGCTCGTCATACGCTAATTTGTTGATCGGGAAATAGCCCGTATTAATATGCCACTGTGCCTGCGTCTTCGGCTCTGCCAAATACTTAATGAACTCCCAAGTAGCCTGTTGCTCGGCATCCGACTTATTGTTCAGAACCCATAGGCTCGCTCCTCCGACAATAACGCCGCCGTCCGTTGTTGCGCCAGCCGGCTTCGGCAGAGGTGCTGTTCCGACCTCGAATTTGCCCTTTGCGCCGTCTACGATGCCGCGCAGGCTTCCAGTAGAATCGAGCGTCATACCCACTTGCCCAGCTAGGAACGCTTTTTTCGTATCGTCTGTTTTACGTCCGAGGTTAAGCGCTGCTTTGCTATCCAGCAGCTCCTTCATCCAATTAATCGTTTGAATGCCGGCTTCGCTGTTCAACTGCGACTCCGTTGCAGGCGCGGTACGTCCATTGCCGTTGTTGACATACTCCGCGCCTTGGTTTGCAAACAGCTGTTCCATGAACCAGCCATAGMTGGCGAAGGATGCGCCGGTCTGGCCGTCTTTCGTCAGAGCCTTAGCTGCAGCTGTGACTTCCTCGTACGTCTTAGGCGGATTTTCCGCATCAAGTCCTGCCGCCTTGAACATATCTTTGTTGTAGTATAGAACGGGATTAGACGTGTTGAACGGCATCGAGTACAGCTTGTCGTCAAATTTATAGTAGCCAAGAATGTTCTCTTCCAGGTTGGATATATCATAGCTTTCAGCATCGATGAAGTTTTGAACAGGCGTCACTGCCTTGGAGTCGATCATGAATTTAGAGCCAATCTCGTACACTTGGATCAGCGACGGCCCTGATTTGGCATCCATGGAAGCCTTCATCTTGTTCAAGCTCTCATCGTAAGTGCCTTGGAACACTTCCTCCACTTGGATGTCGGAATGAGAAGCATTGAAATCGCTCGCAAGATGCGTGACCACTTTACCGAGCTCGCCGCCCATGGAGTGCCACCAGATCACTTTAACCGGCTCTTTTGGAGCATCCGTCGATGCCTGTTCCGAAGCGTTTCCTTCGCTTGCTGCCGTATTGTTCGGCTGCTCATTACCCGTATTACCGTTCGTTACGCCGTCTCCGCAAGCCGTCATTAACACCATCATCGCTGTCGTAGCCATTAGCATGGCTATTTTGAACCGGTTTGTCTTCATCGTTTCTCTCCCTTAATCTCTTTTTTATTTGGAATGTCCTAAGACAATATCCACGTACCCACAACGATCGATTGCTGATTACCCTTTGATCGCACCGGCCGTCAAACCTCCGACCAGCTGTTTCAGTCCAAGTATAAGCAAAATAAGAGATGGCAGCAGGACAAGCGAGACCCCCGCCAATACGAGATTCCAAGATGTCATTTCCTCGAATTGAAGCATGCTGATGCCAATCTGAACGGTGCGCATTTTGTCGCTGCTCGTTACGAGGAGCGGCCACAGATACATATTCCATGCGTTCAGAAACGCATAAACGGCCAGTGAAGCGAGTGCAGGACGGGACAGCGGCAACACGATTCTTATAAAATGTCTAACATGGCCGCAGCCGTCGATCTTCGCCGCTTCGAACAACTCCCGCGGCAGCTGCATGAAAAATTGGCGCAGCAAAAATATTCCGAAAGCAGAAGCGATGAAGGGAACAGTCAATCCCTGGTAGCTGTCCAGCCACTCCCATGACTTGATCGTCAAGTAATTCGGGATAATCGTGACTTCCCAAGGAATCATCATCGTCGAGAGGAATATCGCAAACAAGAGCGCTTTGCCGCGAAAAGCGACGTATACGAATKCGTAAGCAGCCATGCTTGCCGTTAGGACTTGTCCGATCATAATGGACGCAGAGATCACAAAACTGTTCATAATAAAGGATTGAAGCGGCACCAGATCAAGCACCGTACGTAAGGTCCCGAGATGCAGGCTGGACGGAAACAACTTGGGCGGATACACCGATGATTCTTCCGGCGTCATCAATGAAGCGAGAAAAGTATACGCCAGCGGGTATAATACTAGGGACGCCGCAAGGATAAGGACGAAATAGAGGAGCGACGAACGCAGCAATCGATTAGCTGTCATTGATAGTGCACCTTCTTCTCTACAAACCGGAATTGAATCCATGTAAGAATCAGAATCATGACGAACAATACGAGCGCCAGCGCACTCCCCGTCCCGAATTGATAATTAACGAATGCTTCCTTATAAATGGAATAAACGAATACCTCTGTCGAGCCAGCCGGTCCGCCTTTGGTCAAAATATGAATTTGACCGAAAGATTGAAAGGCGTTCATGACAGACACGACGGTCAGAAAGAAAACGGTTGGCGACAGCAACGGCAATAATATTAGAAAGAAAGTACGGAACGGGCCGGAACCGTCAATACGCGCGCTATCTCGAATGTCGTCGCTAATTCCTTGCAGGCCGCTTAGCAGCAGGATGTAATTAAATCCGGAATTCATCCAGACGGTCATGATCGAGATCGAGATCAGCGCCCAGGTCGGGTCGACCAGCCATCCAATCGGAGAAACACCCAGCTTCGAGAGAAAATAATTAAACATCCCCGTTGTCGGATGATAAAGCATCATCCAAATAACAGAAGACGTACTTACGGACAGCGCAACCGGCAGGGAAAAAACAAATCGGAATACACTCATCCCTCTTAGCTTCGCATGCGTCAACGCTGCGAGCAGCAGCCCGGCAGCGATGCCAGCCGGAACCGTCAGCAGCGTAAACTTCATGGTTACGCTAAGGCTATTCCAGAAAGCGGGCGAAGCAAACAATTGGTTGAAATTATCGAGGCCGACGAAAGCGGCTACCTGACCTCGCGGATCTGTCAGGTGAAAGCTTAGATAGATGGACTGCAGCAGCGGATAAAACAAAAAAACGGAAAACAAGACTAAGGAAGGGGCAAGAAATGCGTAACCTGCAGCATTTTCCTTCCAGATCGATAAACGTTTTGCTCCTTTGCGAACAACGGTTTTTTTGGTACGAATGCCGCTGTTGTAAACCTCTCGATGCGTCGTGCTCATTCCATCACCAACCCTCTTCATAACATAGTTGAACTATACGGRTACTTTGTTCGGTGAATGTAAGAGGGATGCTAAGATTTTGTTCCGCGGGGGAAGAGAATACACAAAAGAAAAATATATCTGTTTAAAACAATTACATGACCATTTCGGTTATTTTGGTGATACTGATAGGAACGGCGTTGCCCTTTTATAACCATTGTCCCAAACTTTTTTTGGGCAACGTGAAAAATAACGGCCTCCTCAATTGTATTACTAGTGAAAGGGGGACATCAGGTGCACGATTCATATGAGCTCAATGAATCCGTTCGCAAAGCCGTGGTCAACTATTCAGACAGCCTGGTCAAGATAGCGTTCGCCTATCTCAAAAACGTTGCCGATGCGGAGGAAGTCGCGCAGGAAGTATTCCTCGCCTATCTCCAAAAAACCCCCGTTTTTGACAGCGACGAGCATGAGAAAGCATGGTTAATTCGAACGACGATAAATAAATGCAAAAACCTGCTCAAGACGGGCTGGTTTAGAAGTCGGAACCCGATACCGGACAACTTATCTTACCTTCCTAAGGATGAATACATGGTTTTGCAGGCTGTTTTGTCATTGGATAAGAAATACCGCGTTCCGATCCATCTGCATTATTACGAGGGATACACATTGGAAGAAATAGCTGACCTTATAAACGCCAAACCTGCAACGGTAGGGACTTGGCTTGCCCGCGGGCGCAATCAGCTTAAAGAAGTAATAGGCGGTGATTTGTGAAAATGAAGAAAATAGATTATAAATCGGCCATGTCCAAATTGAAAACAAGCGAAGACTTTGAGCATCGTACGCTTGAACGGCTAAGCAAGGAAAGCCGCAACATAATCGATATTGATAAGCGAAAAGGAGATAATCACATGAAAACAGCTAATCCGGCAGTAAAGAAAAACAAGGTATTCATCTGGGCAACGAGCGTTGCTGCATGCGCAGTCTTAACGTTGAGCATCTATGCGGTTAACCAAAATGGAAGCAGTACTGCCCCTGATCCTGCCACGAACAACCCAAATAATGGCGCCGTCGTCGAAAATAACGGTCCTGGGGCAGGCTCGTCGGCAAAACAAAGGGTCAACATTGACGGCGTTATTGAAGAGGTAAGCGCTGACGGTCAAAGCTTCCGAATCGGTGAGCTTTGGGTGACAGTAACCGAAGACACGACTTACGGCATATCGGACACGACGGCACCGGATGCTTCCGAGCAGCTGGTGAGCAAGGAATTTAAAGTCGGCAACACGGTATCCGGCTTCACTTCGGAAGACGTCGCGAGCGGCAAAGTAACGGCTAATGTGATTTACAACAATTTCTAAGCTTTAAACATCATATCAAAAAAGGCTCGCCTGCTCAGCATGAATCAGCTGAGCGGGAGAGCCTTTTTCATTTATCCGTATGAGCGACTTATGACGCTTCTCCGTGCAGGTAACGGAAGAACGGCTTATCTACCCAGAATTCGAACGGCGTGATGACCGCGGTAGGATCAATCGCTTTAAGTCCTGCCACAACCTTCGCGGAATCCTCATTCAGCGAGAACGGGTTAACCGTGTACGTGCTGTCCGGATCGGAAATCAGATTGTTCGTAATGACTTCGTAATTGGCAAGCTCCGTGTTCGAGTAGTACAACGGCTGCCACCACGAACCGTAGATCAATCCTTGCTGATCGGCAACGTTTTTCTTCGCGAACTTCTCGATAATGCCGTCGAATGCCGCTTTGTCGGCCGCCGTCGCGAATTCGAACGCAAGATCATATTCCTTCGCGAATGCGATATAGTTGCCGTTAGCGATTTGCACGACATTCGGACCCGGGTCGCCCCAGTCGGCCAAGAACAGAAACGCGGACGTTTTCGGCTCGAATTGCACCTTCGCGTCGATGCCTTCGCTGCGCAGCAAGCCGATCAGCTGCTGGGCATGCTTAAAGTCGGAATGACCGTAAATAAGCGACAAGGAGTCGATGAAGTTGGCGTCGTAACGGGTGTCCTTGATGTTGTAGCCCGTGAACAGCTCCTTCTCAAGCCCCGCGTTCACCAGCTTCTGCAGCTTCGGAGCGTCGATCAAATCCGATGTCTCGTAAGCCGTGGAAAGCTTTGCGTAAATATCGGAATCGCTCGTGTAGCCGATGTATTTCTTGTATAGACCTTTCGTGATCAGAACCTGGCCGAGCAGCGTTTGGATCAGCTCGTCGCTCGCAGGGGCGTTCGGTTTAAAGCCTTGGCCAAGCGAAGCCGGCAGCAAGCCCGTGTCGATTGCGGCAGCAACCTCCTGGGAGGCCTTAACGCCAAGCGTGCCTTTCTTGACTTGAACCTTGGCGAGCACGTTATCCGCCTTCGCAGCCGGGTAAGTGGAGGCAAGCTCCTTCAAGTCCGCCGCCCGCAGCGCGATCGCGACCGCCACGTAGTTCGTAAGCTGCTGATCGGCCTGAATGGACGGACCAGCCAAAATGCCTTGCTCATAAAGAGCGGCAGCGGCTTTGAACACCGGCGCGTCCGCAGTCAAATCGGTAAAGGTTACATCCTTGCCGGAAGGCTTATAATCGAAAATGTCGGCGACAGCTTCGATGAGCTGTCCCTTCGTTACTTTACCGGAAAGCTGAACGTCGTATTTCTCCTGCAAAAACTGCTTGTATTGTGCTGCTCCGTCCTTTGCAGAGACTGAAGAAGGAGCTGTCGATACGGCTTGCACCGCCACCGGCGTTGCGGCAAATGCGGTTGCTTGCGTAAATAATAGAGATGATGAGAGCAAAAAGGCAGCAAGCATCTTGGTGCTGAATAGTGCTGTTCGTTTCATGGGCTTGACCTCCATTATAATAATTCCGATAAAAATAATCGGGTATGTAATTTCACCTAGTATAGCAACGCTTGGTTAATGATGTCAACGAAAAAATATAACAAGCGCATGCCAATGCCGGCATGCGCTCTTAAGGCTGCGAATATTCTGCTATTCTTCTTTCGCCGATTCGGCGTATTTCTTGAAATTATCCAAAATCGCCTGCCATCCGGCTTGCTGCATCTCGACGGCGTTAGTCTCTTCGGCCTCGAACGATTCGACGATTTTGGTGTCGTCGCCTTGGGCAATAAAAGCGATGCTTACCTTCCTGTCGTCGCCCAATGTATAAGCGATGCTCTCGTTAAGGCTCACCTCGTCGTAAACGCCGCCGAAATCAAATCCGAAGCTTCCGTCCTTGGCTTCCATTCTCGAGACGAATGCACCGCCGACCCTAAGATCGTTCTCCGCGATCGGCGTGTGCCAGTCATCGGAAGCATTGTTCCATTGCTTGATATGCTTCGGTTCCGTCCAAAATTTCCATACGCTTGCTACGGGAGAATGAACGATCGCTTCCACCGTTATCGTTACCGGACTGCTTGTTCCCATTACTTAACCTCCTCATATGCTATGAATCTATTTTTCTCAAATAATACCATAATCATTCATCGCTAGTCGATATGTCTGAAGCGCTATCATATGACCTGATATATGGAACGACGAACAGGGAATGGATGAATCGACATCGCCGAAATAAATTTTCGTTCAAGCAGCTTTCAACAAGCTTTCAATTCGGTTTAAGGTACGCTTAAGGAAACATCTGTAATCTGGCAATGTCATAAACAACCGAAAGGAAGTGAAGTTATGTTATTGAAACGAACGACGATGTTGATGCTGGCAATCGTGCTGGCACTCACGACTATGATTCAAGCCGTATCCGCCCAATCTGCCGAGCAGACGGTCATCACGCTCTCCGATGCCGGAGTAACGGTAGACGGACAAGCTGCTTCCACCGATGCTTCAAGCGCAGTGTATACAGGCGCGGACATCGTTTATTACGAGTCCGGACGCGGCAGCAGCTATGGCGAAGGAACCGAATCCGATGCGCATAGCGCGGAGGAGGCTTCCGCGCATACGGTCGTTACCATCACGGAGCCGGGCACCTATCGCGTATCCGGCCAGCTCTCCAAGGGCCAGCTGGCGATCGACCTAGGCAAGGAAGCGGCAAGCGATCCCGACGCGCGTGTCACTCTGATTTTGGACGGAGCGGACATTACGAGCACTGTCGCGCCCGGGGTCATTTTCTATAACGTCTACGAGCCTTACAGCGACACCGAGGATACGAAAGGCGTTGTTGATCTTAGCAAGGCCGGCGCGCAGGTCATTATCGCCGACGGTACGGTGAACACGGTGAACGGATCGTATGTGGCGAAAATCTACAAAGAGGGCACAACGAGCAAGCTGCACAAATACGACGGGGCCTTCTACTCCAAAATGTCGATGAATATTTCCGGCGGAGCTGCCGGAACGGGAGAGCTGCGCATTACGGCAGCCAAAGAAGGATTGAATTCGGAACTGCACTTGGCTTTGAACAGCAGCAACGTGTATATCTCGGCCCAAGATGACGGGATCAATACGAATGAGGACGGCATCTCCGTCACGAGCATCAACGGCGGCTACCTTTACGTCAACGCCGGTCTTGGAGCCGAGGGCGACGGCGTCGACTCCAACGGCTACTTGACGGTTAACGGCGGCACGATCGTGACGATGTCCAACGAACGAAGCCCCGACGGCGGCATTGACGCGGACAAAGCTATTCTGATCAACGGCGGCACGGTAACAGCCCTTGGCACCCGCAACGATGCCGTATCGCAAGATTCCAAGCAGACGTATATGGAGCTCGCCTTCGCTTCGACCCAAGCGGCAGGAAGCGTCGTTGCGCTAACCGATGCGGACGGCAACGAAATATTTAGCCATACGGCTGAGAAAGCGTTCCAAAGCATAACGTTCTCATCATCGCAATTGAAGCTCGATACCGAATATCATCTCTATGTGAACGGCGTCCAGCAGCAGTATACGGGCAATGCTTCCGGCATGATGGGCGGCGGCGGCAACCGCCCGCAAGACGGAGGACCCGGCGAAGGCAACCGTCCGGAGACCGGAGGCATGAACGGCCCTGCTCCGACAGGCAATCCGCCGACGGGCGACTTTACGCCGCCGGCCAATACGAACGGCACCGAGCCGGACGGCGCTGCGGCTAACGTTGCAGGGTCGACTGCCTTCATCGTTACCGAAGCCGTATCCAGCTTCTCGGGCATTTCCCAGGCTTCGGATGCCAGCGGCAAAACGCGCGTAAGCTTCACGGTCAATAACGGCGCGGGTATTCGGAACGCCGCGACCGGCCAACAAGCGGTACTGGAGCAAATCGCTGCAAGCGCGGATGTACCGGAGCAAGATATTCAAGTGACGGTGACCGACGTGCCGTCGGAAAACTATTCCGAAACAAAGCTGCTGTCGGAACTGAAAGGTTCGCTGTCAGACATCATGCCGGAGGCGGACGGTCAGTATCGCCTAACGGTAGCCGTCGTTTCCACTAATGAAACGTATACCGGCGTATCGCAATGGCTGTTCACGATCGGCGGACTGCCGTTTACGGATCTTAACCCGGCCGACCCGGCTTACCAAGCCGTGAAAGCCTTGTACGACAAAGGTCTGATGGTCGGAACGGGCAGCTCCAGCTTTTCGCCGAGTGCTTCCGTAACCCGCGCAATGGCTATTACGACGCTTGGCCGGCTGTTAGGCGTTGAAGCGGCCGAATCGTCCGCTTTCAACGATGTTGCAGCGGGCAGCTGGTATAGCGGTTATGTAGGATGGGCTGCCGAGAACGGCATCGTGGTCGGCAACGGAAAAGGGTTGTTCCTTCCCAACCAACCGTTGACGGCGGAGCAGATGGGACTTATCTTATCCCGCTACGCCGAGCTTGCGAACATCGAGCTTTCGATCGACGAGCTGCTTCCCGATCAAGAAGAACAAAGTCTAACTCGTGCTGAGCTGGCGATTGTCCTTAACGAGCTGCTGTAAGGACATCTCTAACTTTTTACGGAATCATACACTAATGCACAAAACCTAGCTTAATTTTGCCTGTATTCCGTACAGTCTAATCGGTCCCAAACGCCTGTGAAGTCACTTTTGAGTGGAAATTATACAGCCAAAAGAGGGATTTTATCCCTCATCGACCATTTTCCGTCCATATGACTGTACAAAATCCAACCAAACTCTGAAGTTCTCTCATTCCTTGCCTTTTGATTGTATGAAATCCATTCAAAAAGCGAAACAACTTGATCGAAACGGAATAAATAAAACGAAAGAGGAACATCCCATGATGTTCCTCTTTCGTTTGCCGCCCTCATTACTTTATGTTGCGGACAAATGGTGCTACAATATCTAGGTATGGCTATAATGACTTTCCGATCTACGGATTGAAAATGGATAAGGAGTTATTTACTGTGGAAAACCAATATCGAATTTTATTATATTACAAATACGTAGCGGTACCCGATTATGAGCTGGTCGCGCAGGAACACCTTGATTATTGCAAGGAGCTAGGCGTCAAAGGCCGCATTCTAATCGCTTCCGAAGGGATTAACGGCACTCTCTCCGGTACGGTCGAGCAAACCGATGCTTATATGGCTTATATGAACAACCACCCGCTTTTTGCAGGAATGGTTTTTAAAATAGACGAAACGAATGAACATGCTTTTAAAAAGCTGTTCGTTCGCCCGAAGAAAGAGCTCGTTACGCTGCGATACGAAACACCGCTTGATCCCAATGTGAATAGCGGGAAGCGCCTGTCGCCGCAGCAATTCTACGAGCAGCTTCAGCGCGAGGACGTCGTAATCATTGACGGAAGAAATGACTACGAATACGATCTAGGCCATTTCCGCAATGCGATTCGTCCCGATGTGAAGTCGTTCAAGGATTTTCCCGAATGGATTCGGAACAACTTGCAGGATGCCAAAGATAAGACGATCCTGACTTATTGTACGGGCGGCATTCGGTGCGAGAAGCTAACCGGCGTGCTCCAAAATGAAGGGTTTAGCGACGTGGCGCAATTGGATGGCGGAATCGTTACTTACGGGAAAGACGCTGAGGTTCAAGGACGTTTGTTCGATGGGATGATGTATGTCTTCGACGAACGACTCTCTGTTCGCATAAATCAGACAGATGAACATACCACGGTCGGTAAGTGCCATCACTGCGGAAGTCTGACGGATACGATGATTAACTGCAAGGACGACACCTGTCACGACCAGCATCTTGTCTGCGACGACTGCCTGGAGAGCCATGAACAATATTGCTCCGAGGAATGCAAAGTTAATGATACGGCCGACCATTCGGCGCATGTTCAATAGCTTACCCATTATCAAGCATTTACAGTTATATAGCATGCTTATGAAACACGGAAGAGGGTGTCCCGACGGGACACCCTCTTCCGTGTTTCCATCTTCAAACAAGCAGAGCGTCAGTGCCCCCGCAGATCAAGATCACTTAACGGATAGTCGCTGCTGCCCCAGGTATAAACGATGTAGTAGTCGGTTAGTATTTGATCCGCCTTTAATGCCTTGAAGGTCAAGTCGCCATGGTCAATAACATCAATTTGCCTGCTCGTTTGCTTTTCGACGATGTAAAACCCATCCTTTTCGCGATACTTTGAAAAATAATGATCCAACTCTTCCAAAGCAAGTTCCGATTTAATTAAAATAGCTCCAAAAAACTGCATGCCATTTCCGTTACCCACCAATTTTCCGGCTGACGATATAGAATCCACGAGTTCGGTTTTGTCGGGCAAGGATACTCTTGTTAGCTCTTTTTTTACGGAATATGCAACATAATTATTCATAAATGGAATGGAGACAACCCCTAAAAAAAGAGCAACCACTATGATCGTAAACATAATTTTGGTCAACTTCTTCAAGTTTGCACCTCTTTCAAAATCTCTGACTAACCATACAGATAAGCTATCATTATAAACGTTAGATATTTATAAATGTTTCAATTTATTGGTGTTTCATCCATTGTCCGCACCGAGGATACAAACGATTTTTGTGAGCGATTTCTCCAATCTAACGTTTGTTGACTATAGTATCAAGTTTGTTGTCTAGAAGCATCGAATCCTCCCAGTATACAATGAACGCAACAAGTGAAATAAAAGCAAGAATTCACCGGAAGGAGCGACAGACATGAGCCTTGCAGTTGAACGACAAGATAAAAGAAAGCGCTTACGAATTCGTTGGCGCAAGCAGGATACAGAACTCAGCCTGCTGGCATTGCCCACGACGATTTGGTACATCCTGTTTTGTTTCTTGCCTATGTTCGGGATCATTATCGCCTTCAAAAACTTTAGAATTAGCGGCGGTTTCTTGAGCAATGTGTTTAACAGTCCTTGGATAGGCCTCAAAAACTTTGAATTCTTGTTCAGGTCGAACGACGCTTGGATCATTATTCGAAACACCATCGGATACAACATCATTTTTATCGTATTAGGCATTGTGTTGCCCGTTCTGTTCGCTATTATGATCGGACTGCTACACAGCCGCAAGGCAAGCAAAGTCTACCAGACGATGATGTTCCTGCCTTACTTCCTTTCTTGGGTTGTTGTATCCGCCGTGGGCTGGGCATTCCTAAGCTTCGATAAAGGCATTCTCAATCAAATGCTCGTCAACGCGGGCGGGGATCCCGTTAACTGGTATATGGAGCCGGCATACTGGCCCTACTTCCTGATTCTTTTGAACATTTGGAAAAGCTTGGGCTATGGCATGGTCATTTATCTAGCCACCATCACAAGCCTTGACAGCACTTATTATGAAGCAGCCGTTATTGATGGAGCTTCGATCTGGCAGCAGACGAGATACATTACCTTGCCCATGCTCAAGCTCGTTATCGTCATGCTGTTCATTTTGGCGGTTGGACGTATATTTTACACYGATTTCGGCCTGTTCTATCAGGTCACGCGAGATTCCAATTCGCTGTTCAACGTTTCTACCACAATCGATGTCATGGTCTATAAACAACTGAAATCCGCTACGCTCGGGATGGCTGCCTCGGCTGCATTCGTGCAATCCATTCTCGGTTGCGCAACGATTCTAGCCGCTAATTGGATTGTCCGCAAAATCGATCCTGATAGCGCGATGATGTAAGCCTGTGCTTACGAAGTGTGTTTGCTGCGCAAACACTGAAGGGGGTATCGCATTGTCAACGAGAACGAATTACGAAACAGGGCTTGAAAAATTCAACCGTACCAGCAAACCCGTCGACATCCTTTTCAATCTGACTTTTATCATCTTGGCGCTGCTCTGCGTCATACCCGTCATTGTTGTTCTATCGATATCCTTTTCCAGTGAGAACTCCATACGGGAGACCGGATACCATTTGCTGCCGGTTGCTTTGTCAGGGGAGGCTTACGCCTATGTCATCAAGCAGGGTGCGATGATTCTGCGGGCGCTCGGCGTATCCGCTCTTGTAACCGTAGCCGGTACTGTGATCGGCGTGTTGCTTACTACCTCCATGGGTTATGTGCTTTCCCGTCCAAATTACAAGCTGAATGGCTTTCTGACTTGGGTCGTATTTATCCCGATGATATTCAACGGCGGTCTCGTATCCAGCTACTTCATCAATACCAATTTATTAGGACTCAAGGATAGCATCTGGGCACTAATTCTGCCTCTCGCCGTCTCGTCGTTCAACGTAATCATTTGCAAAACCTTCTTTAAAAGCACGATTCCCGACGGGCTGATCGAATCGGCTGAAATCGATGGCGCGAGCCAGCAGCGAATCTTTTTCTCCATCATTCTGCCGATTTCCTTGCCGGTCATTGCAACCATTGGACTATTCCTCTGCTTCTCTTATTGGAATGACTGGTTCCAATCGATGCTGTATATCAACGACCAGAACCTCTATTCCCTGCAGGCTCTGCTGAATAGCTTGATGAGCAATGTGGATGCGCTTGCCAAAAATGCCGCAAGCATGGGCGTCAGCTATGCCGTGCTTGTCGCAACGATGCCGAAGGAATCTGCCCGCATGGCCGTTGCCATTATCATTGTTCTGCCCGTAGCCTTCGCCTACCCGTTCTTCCAGAAATATTTCATTTCCGGACTAACGATCGGCGCCGTCAAGGGATGACCGCATTCACTTCATTGATAGGCCTCGATAGAGGATTTATCATAGATCACCGTCCAACGGTTACGGTGACACAACTTCAATAAGGGGGAAATGAAATGAAGAAATCTTGGAAGCTCATCTCTGCGCTTTGTATTCTCACCCTGCTGGTGACTGCCTTGGCCGCTTGCTCCGGCTCCAACTCACCAGCCTCCACAAATGAACCGAATGCAGCTACGAACACCCCAAAAGATAGCGAAGCGCCAAAGGATTCCGAGGAACCAAGCAAAGATATCCCGACGTTGGTCTGGTGGCTCATCGGCGGCCAAGTACCTAATAATTTCGACAAAGCCATCGAAGCGATGAATGCATACACGGCCGAAAAGATCGGTGTGAAAATCGACATCAAGGTAGCCAGCTGGGGCGAGTGGGATACCAAAATCAATACGATCGTGAATACGGGCGAACCGTTCGATATTATGTTCACCAACAGCGGCAAATACAGCAAGCAGGTGGCTATGGGCGCTTTTGCCGATATTACGGAACTGGTTCAAAGCGAAACGCCTGACCTATACAAGCTGATTCCTGAGAAGGTCTGGGACGGCACGAAAATCGGCGGTAAATATTACTCCGTTCCAACTTATAAGGATTCATCGCTAACGCAATATTGGGTGTACGATGATAAATACGTTCAGAAGTACAATATCGATATCAACAATATCAAAACGCTGCAGGATCTGGACCAACCTCTGCGCGCGATAAAGTCTGGCGAAGGCAAGAGCTTCTACCCATTGCCTATGACGCAAGGCGAAGGCTTGAACGGCTTCTTCAACAATTATGACGACTTAACGCTTGGCTTCTCTCCGATCGGCGTAAGAACCGACGATGATTCGCGCACGGTTGTCTCCGTTCTCGAGCAGCCCGACATCATGGCCGATCTGAAGCTCCTGCATGAGTGGTATCAGGACGGCATCATTAACCCTGATGCTCCGACGAAAACAGAGAACGACAAAGGCAGACCATTCTTTGCCGCTCAAGCATTCCCAGGCGCAGAGATAAGCTGGCAGATCAATGATGCTATCGAAAAGTATGATATGGTTCAGCACTTCGGACCTATTTATACAACGAGCACGATCCAAGGCTCTCTGAACGCGATTTCCGCGAATTCGAAATATAAGAAAGAAGCATTGAAGTACCTCGAATTGGTCAACACAGATCCTAAGCTGCGCAATATGCTGGCATTCGGGGAGCTTGACGTAGACTACAAAAATGTCGATGGCGAAAAGGTAATCGAGCGCACTTCCGACACTTGGCCGCTGGCTGCTTACTCCCAAGGTACATTCTTTAATCTTGCCGTTACCAAAGGCGCTCCTGTCGATCAATGGGACCAAGTTAAAAAGCTGAACGATGCAGCGACATCTTCCAATGTGCTAGGGTTCGCGCTGGACATCGGCAATCTTCAGACCGAAGTGGCGAATGTCCAAGCGGTATGGGATAAATACAAATATGAACTCATTACGGGCGCATCCGATCCGGAGAAAATGATTCCGAAGATTACTGCGGAACTAAAATCCGCCGGTATGGACACGATTATGAAAATCGCTCAAGAACAAATTAACAGCTACTTCAAGTAAGCAAAATAAATACTCCATCTCTCTATCCGGCTAGCCTTAATCCGAACCTTTATTTGGAAGCACCTCCGCTTCCGAATAAAGGTTCTTCGCCATTGAGCAGCGGCAACCCCGCAGCCATTATCCATTCGATCGAAACTCGGTCCAGTCGCCTGGGCGGTACCCGCTTCCATGCCGCCATTATTTTCAGCTGGTCGCCTTTACGGAATCTATGGAAAGACGGGGAAAAGATTGATATACTGTTTTTGCATGCGTAAGTAGATATGGGGGCATGAATATGTTTGCGAAGCGACTGAAGCAGATGCGGAAGAAGAGGAAATTGACCATGCAGGAAGTGGCCGATTTTGTTGGCGTTGCCAAAAGCACCTATGCCGGCTATGAGTCGGGATACCGCCAGCCGACGATAGAGTCCATACAAACAATATCCCGAAAATTGCGTACGTCAGCTGATTATTTATTAGGTCTTACTGATTACTCCGAGCTACCGGCGGATGTTAACCATAATGCAAAAGAATACTTAAACGTTGAGCAGCTTCATTGGGACGGCGTCCCTCTGGAGAAGGACGATCTCGATCTTATTCGCAATCTGCTCGACCGCGTGCTTCGTGACCGGGCTTTAACCAAAGAAGAATAACTCCTCCTCGTGATACTAACGCAGTAAGATATCAGGTCAGTTAATGGTTAATCACACCATTAACTGACCTGTTTTTATATGCTGGACAGCTATCCCCGCCGCTGTGCCCCAATAACCGCGAAAGATTGTGGTAATAAATTGCCGCGGTGTGCATATAATTGTCGAGATGTATCGAATTTGCAATTTTTTGTATCCGCTTTCATAACTTCTGCTTGGGGATTCACCTTTTCTTCAGCTAGTTCCGTAGATGTCATTCTATTGGATGGTCATGTGCAAATAAGGAGGAATAATGGCATGAACAAATGGTTGAAACTCGTCACCTTGGCCGTTATGCTGCTTACGTACGATTCCTTTTACAACTTTTGGACGGCTCGTGCCGAGTCGGGATTCTCAGACTATATTACGCGCAGCGGAGATACGTTGATGGAAGGGACATCCACGTTTCGTTTTATCGGAACCAATCAGCCTTTACTGAATAGAGCATGGACGGATCCGTCTGAAATCGAGGATGCGATTCGCGCGGCAAGCAGCTCAGGAATTAATGTCATCCGCTTGTATCCGTTTGAAGTGTCAATGAGCAGCGATCCCTCAGGAACTTATCGTCATGTGATGGGACCTAACGAATATAATGAAAGCGCATTCAAGATACTGGATAAAATTGTGCAAGTGGCAAACCATTACGATGTTCGGCTAATCGTGCCTTTCGTCGATAAGTATACCTACATCGGAGGGATTGCCGATTGGTCGGCTTTCCGCGGGAAAACGGCGAATGATTTTTGGAGCGATGCGACCATAAAGCAGGACTTCAAAAATTTCATTAAATTTGTCGTTCAACGGACCAATACGTATACGGGTGTTCCTTACAAAAACGATAAAGCCATTCTGGCCTGGCAGCTGGGGAACGAACTTCCCTCCACGGATAGCTGGGTAAGCGAGATGGCCGCGTATGTGAAGAGCCTCGATTCCAACCATCTTGTAGCCGATGGAGGATATGTCCGCGCACAGGGAATAAGGACCAATGCGCTGAATGACAGCCATATTGATATTATTGTTCCGCACATTTACAGCTATCACAATGTCGACTTGGTTACAAAGCTCAATGAGTGGAGAAATAGCACCAAAGGAAAAAAAGCGCTGATCATTGGCGAATTCGGTGACTATTCCCCGGCGGATACGGAACAGCTGCTCGACATCGTTCAGAACAATGGAACCTCAGGCGCCATGTTCTGGGGCAGCATGCATCATCACAAGCTGGGCGGATGGCATTGGCCACCGGTCGGAGAATGGTCCTATTTGCGTTATCCCGGTTTCGCAACCGGCGATTGGGCGAACGAAACGGCCATCATCGATCTGCTGCGCAAGTATGCCTACTCGTTGAAAGGCTTGGCCGTTCCTCATTGGCCGGCACCCGATGCGCCCATGATGTTCCCTGTCGATTCCGTGCATACCCTCTCCTGGATGGGTGTCTCCGGGGCAAGCACTTATGACGTTGAACGTTCGACAAGTCCCTCCGGCCCATGGACAGCTGTAGGCAGCGATGTGACGGATGATATTACCACACCGCGTCATCATACGTTTACCGTACCGATCTTTGGCGATGCATCTGCCCAGGAAGGCACAAGCTATTACTATAGGGTGAAAGCGAAAAATGTGCACGGCACCTATTCCCCGTACTCCAACATCATCGGTCCAATTAAGGCGAAAAGCGGGGTCATCGTCGACGCAGAAAGCAGCGGCTATGCCGAGACGGGAACCTGGGGGACTAGTTCGCTGGGCGGCAGTTACGGCGGCAGCTCGCGTTACAGCAGTACAATTGGAAGTACGGCTACGTGGAGACCGAACTTCACGACGCCGGGATACTACAATGTGTACGTCCGGTACCCTTACCATCAGGGTTCAACGAAGTATGCTCAATATTCAATCTTTCACAATGGCGTGACGAATACCGTAACCATCAATCAGACGACCATAGCGGGCGGTCAGTGGCGCCTGATTGATACGGTATATTTTGCTGGCGGACCGGAAGAATATGTGAAGCTCACGACCGCTCAAGGCGGTTCCAACAGAGCCGATGCGGTCATGTTTGATCCGCAGAGCTTTGGCGACAGCTTTCAGAACAATAGTTCCGGCAGCCCGGTCCCTCTGAGCGGCAGCTGGTCTTTAACCAATGATGTCAGTCACGACAGCATTCCCCTAGACAATAAAGTGTTGAAACAATCGGGCACAGGCATTGCCGAAACCGTGTTCCATTCGACCTACTTCAACGCCACCATAACCGTGGCCTTAAAAGCGTATGACAATCATATGGCCAACGCTTCTACCGGCCTGGTTGCCCGGGCAAATTCAGATTTCTCCTACATGTACACCCTCCGCATCAATTATGATCTGAATAAAGTCCAACTGTACAAGAAACTGGGCAATAGTTGGACCAAGATCGGGGAAGCAAGTATGATCGCTACTCCAGGCACTTGGTATCTGCTTAAGCTGGAGATGACAGGAAGCTCATTGAAAGCCTATGTGGACGGCGTGAAAAAAATCAGCGTTAGCGACTCCAGCTTGACCAGCGGGTACATCGGTTTGCGGACGTACGATCAGACGGCTGTTTTCGACAGCATCGTTGTTTCGACGAACTGAACTTTAAGCTGCCGTCTCCGGCAGCTTTATTTTCATACCCTTATTTCTAAAAAGTTCTTTAATTCGCATGAATCGTTTCCAGCCCTGCATTAACGGTCTTCATGATATTGACCATATCCGTGTAGGGCTGATCCTGCTGATTGACCAAGCCTATATTGAAATTCTCGCTGTCTTTACGTCCGGTAACCGCTTGATCATAGTACGCAAACCAGCCCGATCCGACAAATAGCGGATGTGCCGTTTGGCTTTCGATGAACGTTTTGAAGGCCGTGCCTCTATCCGCTATACTGGCTGTTCTTGTAGCCGCATTGATGGGCGATAACCCGCGCTCGCTAGTGCTAAACGTATATTCCAAATTCAACAGCGGTTTTCCGAAAGCTTCATATCTGGAAAGCCAGCCCGCATCATTCGTATAATTATCTACGGAAAAAGCATCCACGAATTCCATGGCTGCCGAATCCCAATCCAGACTGGTCCGCCAGGTGGGAACGACAGAAGAACCTAAGAACAAATGGTTCGTATCATATTTTTCGATAATATTCCGGACCGTCTGAAAGTACGTTCTGGATGCCAGCTTGATATAGTCCGATACATCCGCAGCCGGAACGCTCGCGATCGCGATCGACGTATTCTTTAATGCGTCAAATGATTCGGCGCTCGTGCCAAGAATCTGGTTGACGGCGGCAATGTCATTGTTATATCTTGGCGCAACAAAATCCACAAAGGCGCCCTTCGCCGCAGAGGTCGAACCATACGTCAAAATCTCTTTTACGATATCGGCCGACCATCCGGCCTCGTTATCGTAAGTGTAGCCGATCAGCCACCGGTCATTCCTCGCCTCTTGAAGCTGTGCGCTCAAGGCGCTGTCGATAATGGATTCAGCCTGCGGATCGAACACATCGTACGTCCATTGAATCCTTTTCAAAGTTGACGGATCTTGCAGAACCTCTATATGGGGAAACGTGACATTATTAGGTCTGGTCCACTTGCTAAAGGCATTAAAGCCCCAATTGATCAACCGCTTTTTGGTGATTTCCTCCCACTTCGACTCATAGTTTCTGCCGTATTTTTTCATGACGTTGGCGACGACGAAGCTGACTCTTTCGCCATTTGAGTCATTGGCGTAAGCGGGAGCATAGACGCTTGGATCGGGAAGCTCCTCGAACACCCTCCGGGGAGTGCCGTCCGTTTTCTTATTCGGCGTTCCGTATCCCCACTCCCATATGCTTGTCGCATCCACGCCCTTTAAAATGAATTTATAGCCGTCCGGCGTAATAAACCACCACTTATGATCGATTTGTTCCAGTCGGAAAAATCCGGTGCTTTTGTATATTCCCCCGCTTTTAATCCCGCCGTACTGATCATATTTCCTTCGGTCCAGCGAAACTTTCGCCAGCGCTTTCGCCTCATTCGCATATTCCTGCCGCAATTGCGCGTCAGTTGCAACCTTTCCCGTCCACGTTTCATAAATCCACTGTCCGTATTTATCCACCATCATAGCGTCTTTCTTAAGCTCAGCCTGCATCTGCTCTACGGTGAAAGCAGCAGCCGGATTCTGCCCTTCATCGCCTGTGCCTTTATAAATTTGCACTTCCGTAAGCGGGATATGCTGATAAGAGTGCGACCGCTTCATATCGATGACAATAAACCTGGCCGTCTTGTTTTCCATCTGGATGTTGACCGAATAGTTCAAGGCGGTTCCTGATTTTACATGCTTGCCGGCAATATAGTAAAAATCCGGTGTAGCCTCGGAGCGGTATTTGACCGTAAATTCCTTAAACCCCCAATAGATGTTAGGCGAATTCATTACGATGTTTATGCTGTCCAGCGGGTAGTCCCTCTGCAGGTCGAACACCGCCTGCACCGTCCCTTTGGCGGTCGCGCTTCCCATCCATCCGGCGTAGGTCTTCGTTAAGCCGTCAAGAAGCACGCCGCCCTCCGATGATACCAAGCCGGTTGCGCCATTGTCCGGAGAATTGCCTGCATTCGGGGCAGGGCTGTAGTAATAGTTTCCGGTCTTGAGCAGCGTAGCTTCCGCGAGCGCTCCTCCGGCAGGGATGAACGACGACAACAGCAGGATGACTAGAAACAGTCTAAAAGCATCACCTCGATACCCTCGATACCATTTGCTCTTCATTAACCTCCACCCCTTATCCCTTAATGGCTCCGATCGTCATCCCCTTGATAAAATAGCGCTGCAGAAACGGATATAGGAAAATGATCGGCCCAATCGTAATAACAACCGTCGAAAGCTGAACGCCTGTCGCCGAAACGGGAATATTGACATTCGCATTCAAGTAATCCAGATTCTCCGAATTGGAAACGATTCTTCGCAGCATCATCTGCAGCGGATGATTTTGCGGATCGTCGATAAACATCAGCGCGTTAAACCAGTCGTTCCAATAGGAAAGCGCATAGAAAAGGGCAATCGTCGCAATAACCGGCATGGAAACCGGCCAGATGATCCGGAAGAAGATATACAGCTCATGCGCGCCGTCCACGGTTGCCGCCTCATTCAATTCAAAGGGTAGCGTGCGGAAATACGATGTCATCAAGAAAGCGTTGAAGGCGGAGAACAAGAGCGGCAGCAGCAGCGCGAGCAGTGAATCCCGCAGGTTCAGCCAGTTGGAAATGAGCAAATAATAGCCGACCAGACCTGGTGGGAACAGCATCGTGAAATAAATGTAGAAGGAAAGGACATACCGGTATTTCACCTTCGGATGGGCTGCAACATAGGAGAACACGGAGGTCATAAGCACGGCTGCGATAGTGCCGGCAACCGTAACGAAAATGGAAACGTAACTGCTGTAGTACACCTGGCTGCCCTGGAATAAGAAGCGGTAGGAATCAAACGTAAATTCCGTAGGGAACATTTGAAACCCCTTGACAATCTGACTCTCCGCCGTGAACGATCCCATATACATAAGCCAGAAGGGAATAAAGCAAATCAGGGCGAAAGTGCCAATGCACAGATAAGCCGCTGCGGACACGGCGAGCTGCGAAGTATCCCGCTGTGTCATTCTCATACCATCACTCCCTTTCTAGAACAGCTTCGAATCGTTATCGACCCGGCGGACAACCCAATTGAAGAACAAAATGGTGATCAGCCCCATAACCGACTGGAATAAGGCGACTGCCGCGGCATTGCTGTAGCTGTTCATATTCGTGGACCTCAAGGACCGGTACGTATACGTATCGATCACATCCGTAGAATCGAAGAGCAGCGAATTGTCTCCGATGATGCCGTAAATTAAGCCGAAATCGCCGTAAAAGATACGTCCCAGCGAGAGAAGCGTCAGCACGATAATGGTCGGCCTCAGGAGCGGCAACGTAATGTACCAAATCTGCTGCCACCGCTTGGCGCCGTCGATTTTAGCGCTTTCATAATATTCCTCGGAGAACCCGGTCAAAGTTGCAAGATAAATAATCGATCCCCACCCTGCACCCTTCCATACGAATATGATCGTGAGCAGCCAAGGCCAAACTTCCGGCGTTTGAAACCAGGAGATCATCTGAAACCCGAATTCCTTCAGCAAGCGATTAATCATGCCGTCCTGCCCGTTAAAGAAATTCATGACCATCAGATTAACGACGATAATGGAAATAAAATGCGGCAGAATGACAAGCGATTGCGTCACCTTTTTGATAAAGGAATGATGAATTTCATTCAGCAGCAGCGCAATGCATAAGGAGCATACAGTACCCGAAACAATGAACAGAAGATTCAAGTAAATCGTATTCAACGTTACGCCCAGCCAATCCGGACCGGTGAAAAAAAACGTCAGATTGTCGAGGCCCACCCATTCGCTTCCCCAGAGCCCCTTTGCCGGTACAAACTGCTTGAAGGCCAATATATGAGCGGACATCGGCAAATAAGAAAAAATAAAAACATACACAATGACGGGAAGCGACATCGCGTAAAGCCATTTGTTCTTCTTCAGCTCCTGCACAATTGCCAACTCAAGCTCTCCTTTCCATTCTTCTGTACTTGCATATTACGCATGCGCGATGCCGTACGTATAGTCTTGTATTTATCAATAGGTATGAACGATAACACCCTGTGAAGGTTCGATTTCTATCACTCGCGAAAAGTACGGAATTTACCGCTCAGCACGCAATATAGAAAAAAAGCCGGCGGCCTTGCTTCAAGGCCGCCGGCTTCTTGGATTACTTACTTGTTCTTGCCAGCCAGATATTCATCCAGCTGCTTCTGATACTCCGCTTGGACTTTCTTCACATTGTCATAGGCCTTTTCCTTAAACTTGGCCAGACCCTCGCTTGGTTCCACCAGCCCCATCACGATCGGATTATAAAACTCCACGCCCGCATTGCTGAGTTGTGCCACTTCATTGGCTACCGGGCTAGGATTGAAGGTGAAGCCCGTCAGAATATCCGTTGCGAAGTTACTGGGTTCCCTCTGCCACTTATTCAGCGCAATGACATCTTCAGGCAGGCTGGCATCGATTCGATCCAGCTTCGGATTCCAGCCCCATGCGAAAGGAACGCCCGCATAAGGGTTATCTTTGATCGGTTTATAAAGACCTTCGCCCGCATCTTCCCAGTTCTTTCCCTTTATACCGTAGGCAAGCAGATCGTAATTATCCTTCTGGTTCAGCCAATTAAGGAATTGAATCGCGCGTTCTTTGTTCTTACTGACCACCGGAACGGCAATAAAGTTGCCCGCTTTGTAGGTCGAGCTCAGCTTCATGCCGGAGTCGTATAAGGAGAAGGTTTCGGCAGAAGCTCCCGGAACCGATTGTTCAAGCGCCGTGCGGGTATTCAGATTGACGCCGAAATCGAAAAACGTGGAAACAGCCGCCTTTCCTTTGGCAAATTCCGCATTTTTGAGCGTAAGGGCGTCTTTGGCCAAAATTCCGTCCTGATACAGCTTGCGATATTGCTCGAAATTTTTCATAATCATCGGGTCCATGTTATCGATAATATTATAGACCTTTCCGTCGTTCCCCTTGGTGTACAGTCCGGGATAGTTCAATACGGCTGCAAGATTGGCCTCCGGATCAAGCATGTTTGCAAGCCTCAAGCCGATATGTTCCGTACCGTTAGGAATGAACGGAGTGATTTCCGGAACCTTCTCTTTCACCAAATACATAAATTCGATCAACTCGTCATAGCTTTTGATCGGTTCGACACTGAGCTGCTCCCGAATGTCCTTGCGAATGACGAACGTCCATGGGCGTATGAAATTCACTTCAAGCGGAACCGCATACAATTGGCCGTTTACCTTATTGGCTTCCATCAGCTCCGCAGAGCGATTGGCCTTGATATCGGGCCCGTATTTCTCGATCAATTCGTCCAGCGGTTCATAGAGGCCGGCGGCCATATTTTGCACCGGATTATTGTCCCAGATCAGATCGTAGTCTTCCGCGGAGGATAATGCAACTTGACGTTTCTGAAGAACGTCCGTCCATGGGATATACACGACGTTCAGCTTCACATTAAGCGTACCCGCCAGCCGGTTCTCCATCTCCGCCTTGACTTCATCCCAGTCCGCCGGCGGATCGCCGGGGAACATGATCTTCAAGGTAACCGGATTCAATTGGCCTTCCTCGGAAACCTGCGGCGATTCGCCTGTTTCCGAAGGGGCCGGCCCATTCGAACGGCAGCCGGCCAATATTACTGTCAGGATTAGCGATACGACCATTAACAAGAACCCGCTTCTTCTTAACTTCATGGCTTAACCCCTCCTGCTTGATGATCATCCGGGCGGCGGCCGCAACGATTTCCGTCTATCCGCGCATCCCGCTTCTGTCTGATCATACTCGGGTTGTTCTGCTTCCGTACAGTCCGGTATCTACCAATGGGTACGAAAGTCGGTAAAGGGCAAGTATCCATTTTCCAACAACTGTGAGGTACGGATTTCTACGCCTTGCCTTGCGTATTTTCAGTACGGTATTGGTTCGGCGTCATTCCGGTTGCCCGTTTGAACAGGGAATAGAAGGTGCTCTTAGTCTGAAAACCGGACTGTTCCGTTATGTCGGCTACCGTCCAATCGGTCGTTGTAAGCAGCTTGATCGCGTACTCGATCCGTTCATTTGTAATATAGTCGGATAATGAGCACTCCAAACGCTCTTTGAAGATTTGCCGGGCATAGTTTACGGATATGGACACATGAGTGGCAATGTCGTCCACCGAAAGCATCGGATTGTGAAGATGGCTGCGCACATATTCGATCATTTCGGCGGCTACCTCGTCCTTTCGGCTCGAAGGATTTTTCTTGCGGTGCTGGTCCATGATCTGCTGCAGCTCCCCGTACAGCCACGAGTTCACTTCTCCAATGGTTGCGAATTGCTCCAGGAAAGTATGGATGCTCTTCATTCCTTGGAACGTCTTATAGTTTTTGAAGCTTTTCATAATCGAATAAATAATATGAGTCAGCTGCATCTTGCATTCCTCGTAGCTTAGCGCCTGCATTTGTAAGGTAAGTTCATCCAAGCAACTCTTGAGAGCCTTATCGTTCTTAAGGTGAACGGAATAAATCACCTGCTTCAGCAAGTCTTCATCCAGCTTGCTGTCTTTGCCCAGCTGATACCGCTCCAGATCTTCGGAGGTGAATACCCGATCCTCGTTATAAATGAATCCGATCAAAGTGAGTTCGTACATCCGGGTATAAACGGTGTGCACATTGTCTTCCATATGAAGCGCGGAGCTGACAGCCGCATGCAATTCCAGCTTCAGCCACCGCCTGATCTGAGCTCTTACCTCCTCCATCGCTGCGATGACCGGCGCCGTATCTTCCCCCGAAGAGGGCGAAGAAATAAGCGCCACGAGGTGATCCGAGCTGAAATCGACCGTTTCAGCGGCAAACCCATGATTCGCAAGCACTTCGACCATAATATTGCCCAGTGCATAGCGGAGCAATTTTCGCGATGCGAAATCGTAACATTCCTTGAACCGACCATATGACTCCAGCCGTACGACCGCCATGCGGAAAGAGCCCGTCTGGAGGATTTTCGTTTCACTTCTAATAAACGCTTCGACGGGTCCGGAAGCTTTCGAATTGAGAATCCATTGACGCAAGAAATCCTCCTTCACCAAAGCTTTGCTGCTCTTGATCGACAAGTCCAATTGCTCGATCTGCTCGACCAGCAGATGGAAGCCGGAATGAATCCACTCAATCTCATTATTGGCATTGGCTGTCTGCGCCATCGGATGTTTCTTGCCGAGCTTGCTTTGCAATTGAAAGGCCAAATCGCTAATGGGCTTCAAGCTGCGGTAGGATTGCCAGAACAAGAACAACAGCAAAGCGATCAGCAGAATGATCGAGGATCCGATAATTTCCATCCGGATCTTGGTTATTTTCGCTTGCCACAGAGAGATCGGCGACAAATGATAAACCTTCCATCCTTCTATAGGAAGCTGGGCCGTCTGAATAGACCAGGTTTCATTGCCGGACTCCCATTTCCAGCCCTGTTCTGCCGCCTCCGGCGTATCCGTCCCCATGAGATCTTCCGTCAACGCGGCATTCGTATTGCCCAGAATGAACTCCTTATTTTTGCCTTCAATAAAAACTTTGTTCTGATCTTCCTCCGATATTTGCAGCATGTGCTCATTCAGCAGCGGCTTGCTGAACAGAATCGCCACGAATCCATAATAGTTCTGATTAGGCCCGGCTGCCGGCACGACAAGCGCTAGATGCGATTCGCCCTCCACCTCATGGTTGACAAACTGCAGATACGGCGTTTTCTGACTCTTAATGTAATTCAGCATCGCCTGATCATAGAAATCTTGTATTGTATAAATACTTGAGTCTGAAGTATAGATTTCGCCGAGATTGAGGTTAACTAAATAAATATCGTCTATGAAAGGCTCGCTGCTCCTAAACTCCCTTACGCTTTCGGCCGCTTTATTTAACGCCAGGGGGGAATAATCATTTTCATCCATGTTGACCCACATTGCGATATTTTCATCCGAATAAATTCTGAGTGTAAATTGACGCAGCTTCTGCAAAGTAAATTCCGAGGTTTTCACAACCTGGTGCATTTTCTCTTGGTTCGACTTATTGATTTCATCCATTGCGCTTTGAGCGAACTGCCGGCTCAGGAACATGGTGAACACCAGGGTCAGCAAGCTTACTGCTAGGCAAGAGTATAGAAAAATGCTGAAATATGTCTTCTTCGGCTTGATCCGGCTCCACATTGGCATCCCCCCTGCTATTCGCGTTAGAGCAGTACTCCCAACTTGTCCAGTATGAAATTTATTATAGAAGTCCGGATTTTATTACATGTAACCTAATTGGTGACCAATCAACGAACAAACTCTAGCGGACACAGATGACCTTTATTGGATAAAAATAGCCTCTTTTCATTTCTAACGGACAGAGATGACGCTAAGATCGCTAATTTATGCATATAAAGCCTCTCCTTTTAGAATAAGGGTCACTTTTGTCCGTAAAATGATCAAACAAGCAATTTTGGGACAGTTAGCGACGTTTAGGTCCGTTACACTTACATGCGTCATCGCTGTTTGTTAATTGGTCAGCCGTAGAAAAAAAAGGGTACGCAGAACTCAGAAATCGCCATAGAGGATCACAGCGTACGCTGTGATCCTCTAT
>NZ_JBFRGE010000030.1:0-75351 GCF_052115185.1 Paenibacillus sp. 2TAB19
AAGAAGTAAGAAGTAAGAAGTAAGAAGTAAGAAGTAAGAAGTAAGAAGTAAGAAGTAAGAAGTAAGAAGTAAGAAGATAGAAGTAAAAAAATGAAGAAAGAAAAAAGAAAAAAGAAAAAATAGGCTACATCGCTAATTTCAGTAAGGAATAAGTAGTGTGCATAATCGTTGCTGGGTTTGGAATAAGCGAATGACTTAGGAGCAGCTCAAATGACTGGGAAGAAGAAAGGTGCTTGGTGTTTTTGCGGAAACAGTATTCGTCCATATAAAACTGAGCTTTGGCCGCACTTATGCCATGGAAGGTGTCATTCATCCATCGAAATGCAGAAGGGGCGAAATGCCGCAGACGCGGATAGCTTCCCCATGGGATGAAGGGCTTACGTATCATGTCAATATGAGTAGTCGAAGGATTAATATGAGTTGCTTTAAACGAGTTTTCGGCTACCGGGGACAATGGTTTTCTTGGCTCTTGTTGGGACGGAGCAAACTTTAATTTGTAGTAGGAAGGTTTATTAGTTGCCATCATGCGGGCCACGATGACAGAACGTTCTCGTTGGAGCGTTTCGGCTGAGTGGAAAATGCGTCGTGTATAAATATCGGGTTTTGCTTCAATTTGTCCTGAAAGAAGGATGGATTGATCTAGTTCGGTGATGGCGTGGCGAATTTTGTTAAGCATACTCCAAGCTGTTTTGTACGTGACTTTAATAAGCTTAGCGAGATGCACCGCATTTATGCTGGATTTGCTAGCCGCAACAATATACATAACGAGCAGCCACTTGTGCAGCGGTGTTCGAGTTTTGTCCATAATCGATCCGGCAGTAAGGGATGCTTGGTGACTGCATTTCCGGCATTCGTATAATGGTAACCTACGTGTGTTAATCATATAGAAAGACGTGTTGGAACAGCGTGGACAGTAGTATCCAGTCGGCCATTTCATCCTAAATAGTAGCGGAATACAGTCTGAATCATTAGTATATTGCGATTGGAACTGTTCGAGATTGAACTTCAATTGTATCACTCCAATCAAGTAAAAACGAGAACAAGCGTTCTTGTTTTTTAGAATAACAGATCTTCGGATTTAAATCAATATTTTTATATGAGGGCAGGCTTACCTGTTGAATAAATTCGATGAAAGTGATCGATTCTGAGCAAAGGGGAGAGTGTGATAAAGAGAAAAAAAGCGATCTCCACTAGAATTGGGAAAATCGATTTGAGGAGGAGGCCAACGTAAGACGCTGGATGATGATTGGATCGGATGAGTGAAAAGCTCCTTGCAAGTGGCTATTTGAGCAGCCAAATGAAGGAGCTTTTTAAAAGTGCTAAACTCTATAAGATTAAAGGATTTGTTTGAAAATATGATAGCCGTAGCTAGGAAGAGTGATTTGGAATTGGCCGCTAGGGCTGCTGACGATATTAGCAGTTGAGTCGGCGCTATTGCTTGAAAGAAGCGTTGCCCAGCTCAATAAGGAAGGGGATGCCTCATTAACAACAGAGAAGTTTAGGTCGGCCGCTTCGTTACGAGCATTCATTACGATAAGCAATCGTTCATTGCCTTCTTGGCGTTCATAGGCGAGCGTGCCGTCCTCTGAGCCGATATGGAGGAAGCGGATATACGCGCTGCGAAGTGCGGGATACTCATGACGCAAGTGAATCGCTTGTGTGTAAAAGTGCAAAAGATCCTGATTCTGCTCCTCGGGTTCCCAGACCATACATTTGCGACAACCAGGGTCTCCGCTGCCGTTCAAACCAATCTCGTCACCGTAGTAGATACAAGGCGTCCCTGGATAAGTCAGCTGGAACAGGGCTGCAAGCTTCATAGCTTCTATATTATCATCGCATATCGTCAAGAGGCGCGGTGTATCATGGCTGTCTAGTAGGTTAAATCCTGTTTCGGTTACCTGCTGCGGATATGCGGCGAGCTGCGTGCCGATAGCTGCGGCGAAGGCGTCGGCTTCGATGGTTTGGTGACCGAAGAAATCTAGTACAGCATTCGTGAACGGATAGTTCATTACGGCATCGAATTGGTCGCCCTGCAGCCATGCCATTGAATCATGCCATATCTCGCCCAGTATATAAGCCTCGGGGTTAACGTCTTTGACGGTCAAACGGAATTCACGCCAGAACTGGTGGTCAACCTCGTTGGCGACATCCAGCCGCCAGCCGTCTATGCCGATCTCCTCGAGCCAGTATCTAGCAACCTCGAATAAATAACTTTTCACCTCAGGATGCTCTGTATTTAGCTTCGGCATCATTGGCTCAAAAGCGAATGTTTCATAAGTTGGAATGCCGTCAATAACTTCAAGCGGCCATTGCCGTACGTGGAACCAGTCGGCATACTTTGATTGCTGTCCCTTCGCGAGAGCGTCAACGAATGGAGGGAAGGTGCGGCCGGAATGATTAAAGACGGCATCAAGCAATACGCGTATACCGCGCCCATGACAAAGATCGACGAGTTCTTTCAGCTTTTCATTCGTGCCAAAGTGGGGATCGACCTTCAAATAGTCGCGCGTATCGTATTTATGATTGGTTGTTGCCTCGAAGACAGGCGTGAAATAGACAGCGTTAATGCCGAGCCTCGCAATGTGATCGAGATGATCGATAACGCCCTGTAGGTCGCCGCCGAAGAAATTGGTTGGTGTCGGATCCGTGCTACCCCATGGAAGTACATTGTCAGGATCGATGGAAGAGTCCCCGTTTGCGAACCTCTCGGGAAAAATCTGATAGAAGACAGCGTTTTTCACCCACTCAGGCGGTGCAAAAACATCGATAGGATTGATATAGGGGAAGTCGAAGAAAGAGTTTGATGTATCCGGCTCTGTAAGCTCGAAGCCTCTATCGCTAAGCAGAATAGATTCGCTGCCGTCAATGAGTTGAAAGGCATAACGAAGTCTGCGGTAGGGAGGAACTACAGCTGTTTCCCAATAGTCAAACAAAGCGTCAGAAGACATAATCTTCATCGGAACAGTGGTCTTAGTTTGTTTCCAAGCATATTTGTCGCCGACAATGGCGTATACGGAATCCAGATCGTTTTTTTTCGTGCGGATTCTGAGATGAAGCGTCTTCCCGTCGTAAGCATAAGCCCAATTCTGTTTGGGCCGGTGGTATACGGCTTCTAATAACATGCCTTTCATCGCTCCTTCAACGATTGTTCATTATACATGTAATATAGAGATAAACATGAAAAAGGTACAACCTCTGCTTTTACAGCCGAGGTTGTACCTTTTTCCTAGAATAGGAATGCGGTAGCATTGCCTTTATATTTTATCTCTCAACATTTTAATTATACATAATTTGTACGATTCGTACTAGTGGATTATGAAAATTTTTTAAGAATTTACGGTTTCGTGAGCGAGCGATTCCAAATATCTCTCACAATCAAGTGCTGCCATACAGCCACTGCCTGCTGCCGTAATCGCTTGGCGGTAGTTGCGGTCCTGTACATCGCCACAAGCGTAGACGCCGGGAATGTTCGTTTCGGAAGTGCCAGGCTTCACAATAATATAGCCTTGCTCGTCCGTATCGATTTGGCCGCCGAGGAAACCGGTGTTCGGCGTATGGCCGATCGTAACGAACAGTCCATCCGTCTCCAGCAGCTCTTCTTCGCCTGTTTCGTTGTTAAGAACTTTAAGTCCTTGCAAGCCCATTCCCGTCGCAGCCACTTCAAGCGGTGTACGGTTCAAGCTCCAAACGATCTTGTCGTTGGCGCGTGCGCGATCCTGCATGATTTTCGAAGCTCGCAGCTCTTCACGGCGGTGAACAAGACGAACTTCGGAAGCAAAGCGAGTCAAGAACACTGCTTCTTCCATTGCGGAATCGCCGCCGCCGACAACGATAATTTTTTTGCCGCGGAAGAAGAAGCCGTCGCATGTGGCGCAAGTGCTGACGCCGCGTCCGATGTTTTCTTGCTCGCCTGGTATGCCCAGGTATTTCGCAGATGCGCCAGTGGAGATGATGATCGACTCCGCTTGCAGCTCGCCAATTCCTTCTACGTCAAGCGTGTAGGGGCGTTTGCTGAAGTCGACGCTTTTTACAGAACCGGTCTTAAATGTTGCGCCGAAGCGTTGTGCTTGCTTGCGCATATTGGACATCAGCTCGCTGCCAAGAATGCCTTCAGGGAAACCTGGGAAGTTCTCGACTTCCGTCGTTGTTGTTAATTGTCCGCCCGGCTGCCAGCCCTCAATAACAAGCGGCTCCATGTTGGCGCGTGCTAGATAGATAGCTGCCGTTAATCCGGCAGGACCAGTACCGATAATAATTGTTTTGTGCATATGAAATGCCCTCCTGTGATGTGGCTGAACGTTCTGAATTGAATCTTAATTTAAAATTATTATAAACTGTAACCAATGTCAATACTGTTCATCTAACGTTCATGTTCATGTAGTATGATAACAAGGATGGAATGGCAAGCGGACTGGAGGAGATTGGCTATGCCCAAAATAGTTGTAGCGGATGACGATGCGAATATTCGCGAGCTCGTCAGCCTTTTTTTGAAACGGGAAGGATTTCAGGTCATAGAGGCAGTTGACGGCATCGAGGCGTTCGATAAGCTGGAGACCGTAAAGCCGGATATGGCAATTATCGATATCATGATGCCGCGAATGGATGGATGGGCGCTCTGCGCAGCATTGCGCGAGAGTTATGATATTCCGCTGCTTATGCTGACGGCCAAGGGGGAGACGACCCACAAGGTGAAGGGCTTCGAGCTGGGGGCGGACGATTATATGGTGAAGCCGTTCGATCCGCCTGAACTAGTGGCGCGTGTGAAGGCGCTGCTAAAGCGGTATCGCATTGCATCGTCGCATTCGGTGGAGTTCGGCGGCGTCGCGATGAATCAAACGGATTTCCAAATGAGTGCGAGCGGCGAGAAGATTACGCTCCCGCCTAAAGAATTCGAGCTGTTGTTCAAGTTGGCAAGCTATCCGGGCAAAACCTTCTCCAGAGATCAATTGATCGAGCAAATATGGGGAATGGATTACGCCGGCGATGAGCGAACAGTCGATGTACATATTAAACGGCTCCGCGATCGTTTTCCGGAGGAGAAATATCGTTTCCGCATTGTGACGATCCGGGGCCTCGGTTATCGACTGGAGGAATGCGGCTAATGCGAAGCTTGTATTTTCGGATTACGGCGACGTTTCTTCTTATTGTCATTATTAGTATCGGAGTCGCTTTCTTATTCACGAACCAGATGTTCAAGCGAGATGCGAGAGGCCAGCTTCCGGGGCAAATAAACAGCGCGATTGAACGAATCGAGCAGCTCTATGCAGTGTCAGCTCCTGCGTCCGTGGATCAATACCTGCAGGAGATGTCCAAGCAGCTCGGTCAGAACATCGTCGCCATAAGCGTACGGGGATCCTTGGTAACGGCTGGCGAGGGCAGTGAACAGCTTTTAAATCAAATTAATCGCGAACAGCTCTCCAATGTATTTAACGGATACCGAGTAAGTATTAACGTGAACCGGACGGAGGAAAATGGACCGCCTTCGCCGTTTGCTATTGGGAAATTGGTGCGGCTAGGCAATATGAATTGGGCGTTGTTCGTTCAGCCGAATCGTTTCCCGCAGAACAGCAACTTTCTATGGACGGCCGTGACGCTGCTGGCAACATTGCTTATTGTGGGAAGTATTCTTATTCTGGTGGCTGCGAGATATTTGGTTAAGCCGCTGAAGTTAATGACCTCCGCAGCCAGAAGGATGGCGGAAGGGGACTTTACGGTTAGATTGTCTGCGCGAAGAGGCGATGAGCTTGGCGAGCTGGCGGATGGCATGAACAAAATGGCCGTCAGTTTATCTCAGCTCGAAACGATGCGGCAAGACTTCGTTTCGAACGTGTCGCATGAGATTCAGTCCCCGCTTACGTCGATCGGAGGTTTCGCGGAAGCACTGCGCAGCGAAGAGTTGACGGAGTCGGAGCGGAATCGTTATGTCAGCATTATTAAGCAGGAAAGCACAAGATTATCGCGCCTAAGCGAAAACCTACTAAAGCTTGCGTCGCTCGACTCTCAGCAGCATCCGTATCATCCGGAATCATATAGGCTCGATCGGCAGCTTCGCGACGTGGTGCTTGCAAGTGAGCCGCATTGGGTGGCAAAGCGGCAAACGGTCGAGCTGATGATGGAGGAGACCGTCATTACAGCGGATGAGGACTTAATAAGCCAAGTATGGTTCAACCTGCTCGCTAACAGTATGAAGTTCACGCCGGAGGATGGCAAAATATCGTTCCAATTGTCGGAACGGGACGGTATGGCGATCATTCGTATCTCCGATACGGGCGTAGGTATTGCCGAAGAGGATCAAGAACGAGTATTCGAACGCTTCTACAAGGCAGACGTATCGAGAGATCGGAGTCAAGGAGGAAGCGGCTTAGGCTTGTCCATTGCGAAGAAGATTATCGATATTCACGGCGGTACGATCACGGTGGATCGGGAAGCCGATCAGACCGCAGGCGCCAGCTTTGTTATACAATTGCCGCTTACCCCTCGATTACAGTCTAGCTAGTTGCGAGCCCTATAGCATATAGCTTGGATAATATTAGAAATAAGGTTATGATGAACTAAAAATCATTTCAAACATTAGAGAGGGGCTTGTATCTCGAATGGACAAGCGTATAACCAAAGCAATTATTCCTGCGGGAGGACTAGGGACGCGATTCCTGCCTGCAACTAAGGCACAGCCTAAGGAGATGCTCCCGCTTATTGATAAACCGGCCATACAATATATTGTAGAAGAGGCCGTTCAATCGGGAATCGAAAGTATCGTTATCGTAAGCGGACGGAATAAACGGGCTATTGAGGATCATTTTGATAAGTCGGCTGAACTGGAGGCTGAGCTGGAGGAACGCGGCAACGAGGAAATGCTGGCGATTGTGAAGGAAATATCGCAGTTGGCCGATATTTATTACGTTCGCCAGAAAGAGCCGCTTGGACTTGGGCATGCGGTATTATGCGCGCGTCGCTTCATCGCTGACGAGCCATTCGCGGTTCTGCTCGGAGATGATATATTGGTGTCTCAGCCGCCGTGCTTGCGGGATATGATCGATGTGTATGAACAAGAGCAGTCCTCGGTCGTAGCCGTCATGGAAGTGCCATGGGATCAGACGCATAAATACGGGATTGTCGATATTGAAGCGGGCAAGAAGGTGGCGCGCGTGCGCGACATCGTCGAGAAGCCGCTGCCGGGACAGGCGCCTTCCAACTATGCGGTCGTCGGCCGGTATGTGCTTGATCCGGCTATATTCAATCTGCTCGAGCAGGCGCAGCCCGGCAAAGGCGGAGAGATTCAACTGACAGACAGTTTGCAGGAGCTCAATCGAATCGCATCCTTGTCAGCGTACCGATTCGACGGCAGGCGGCATGATGTTGGCGATAAGCTCGGCTTTGTGCAAGCGACAATCGACTTCGCGTTGGAGCGCGAAGACTTGTCTGCCGATGTGAAGCGTTATTTGCTGGAGCGATTGAAGCTTTCTAATCATCTATAGAATTTAAACTTATGAAACAGGTCAGTTTATACTGGCCTGTTTTCTTATTTCTGCCGATATATACTTRTAAATATTTCATTTCCCAACTGTTGGTATAAAGCACATCTGTCATGTAGAATAGAATGAAGTAGATTGATAGGGAATGGAAAAGCGAAATAGAGAGAGAACATACTGCTGGGAGTTGAAGGAAGTGCATTGCCATCAATGCGGGAAATTACAGCCAGAGGATGCTGTTTATTGCAATAAATGCGGCAAACAGCTGCTTATAGAAGCTGATGAACAGTCATTGGTAACAGCCATAGATGCTGTAATCGATACGATAGAAAATGAATCGGCTGTCAGCGCGGAGCTGAGCCATTCCTATATACAGGCACAACAAGATGTAGTAGTGATCAGGCAGCGCAATGGGGGCAGCTGGTGGATGTGGTTAACACCAGTGGCGCTAGCTGTTCTGGCAGCAGCAGCGGTGACCGTCTATTACGGCCATGAGTCTCGGCTGAATGATAAGGTTATTCTACTCCAACAGCAGGCAAGAGAAGACGCATTGGCGGGCAAATATGAGGAAGCGCTGGCATCGCTTGATGAGGCTGCCGGGTTCCGTCCGGACTTTGCCCCGGTGCAGGCGGATAAGGACATTATTAAGCGCGCAGCGGGCTATGAGGAATTGCTGGAATCGGCAAAAGGACATTTGGCCGGAGGCAAGCTTATCGAAGCGGAGCGCCTTCTAATACAGGTTAAGGAAGACCTTAAGGATACGGTAGAACCTATCTTCACCCAAGCAAAGAAATCGCTCGACTCGCTCAGCGGAGAGCTTGCGCTGCATAAACTGACACAGGAGCTTGATACGTCGACGACGATCAATGAACTGGCTGCCAAGCTTAATATCGCCAGCGGCCTTGATGGCGATGAGGCGATTGCCGTGCGAGAGCAGATTAAGGCGAAAATCGTAGACATCGGTTACGAGGAAGCGGACAGTCTGCTTAATAAGAAGAAATATAATGATGCCATGGATGCGGTCGACAAAGCGCTTCTTTATGTTAGTGACGATGAGCGTCTGCTTGGGCTTAAGAGCAAGATCTCTAATGAGAAGGATAAGTACGAGCAGGCGGAGCAGCAGCGTCTCGAGCAAGCGATGCAGAAGGCGGCCGAAGAGGATCTGAAAAACCAAACGGCTGCGGTGGAGGTTGTTCGTATTGAGGGCACGCTGGACGAGTTCGGCGACCTTATCATTCACGGAGAGCTCAAAAATGCAGCTACACGTCCTATTTATACGGTTGTAGTCGAATATACCGTCTATGATGCTCAGCATAACAAGATTGGTACTGGCACTGCAGAAGCAACACCCGACTACATTGAGCCCGGCGAGGCAATGAGCTTTAGCGGCACCGTATACGGCGTATATGTTGAAAATACAACTGTTGTCGTGGATCACGCGACATGGTATTTGGACTAGGAGGCGATAGGATGCGGACGGGAGCATGGATCAGTCTGATCGCCTCATTCTTCATAATCGGAGGCGCGGGCATCGGGGCATGGGCAATACGCGCCGAGGTGCCGAAGCAATTGACGGGAGCGCCGATGCTTGCTATTTCTGACGATAGCAAGTCAAAGGGTTCTAAGACGCTTAAGGATGTTATTTTTGAGACACAGAAGCTAGTTGTGATGATTGAGACAGAGAGCGGTACGCAGGGCTCAGGCTTCCTTTATAACAATAAAGGCGATCTTATTACGAATGCCCATGTCGTTGCTGGAGCGGAGGTAGTGAAGATCAAGACGGCCGATGCTCGCGAGTTGGAAGGCGAGGTTATCGGCATAAGTACGGATATAGACGTAGCCGTCGTTAGAGTGCCTGGTCTTGCCGGCATAGAGCCGCTTGAGCTTGTACGCGATCAAAAAGCCGAGGTTGGCGACGAGGTGCTTGCTGTCGGGAGTCCGCTGGGGTTTCAAAATACGGTGACAACCGGCATTATAAGCGGCCTTGGAAGWAGCTTTGATATTGAACCCTATAAATATAGCGATTTATATCAAATATCGGCTCCTATTGCACCGGGCAACAGCGGCGGACCGCTCGTCGATCAAGCATCAGGGGCGGTGCTTGGCATCAACTCTGCGGGAATCGAGCAAGGTTCGATCGGGTTCAGCATTCCCATTGTTAATGTTATCGAGATGGCAGAGGCTTGGTCCGCGCAGCCGATGGATGAACTGCCTGTTTTCTCGTTCTCAGACGACTCGGAGTTACTCCCTGAGAAAGCTTCAATGGAGGAATATGCGGAATACTTGGTGACACACTTCTACGACAGCTTGAATAATGCCGATTATGTATACGCTTATTCTCTGCTGGGCGGCAACTGGAAGGAAGGCACTAGCTACGAGAAGTTCCGCGAAGGGTACATTCCGACTCGCAACGTCGTCATTGACGATATGATCGTGAAGACGATTGGCTCAGACGAAGCAACGGTTACAGCGATTATATCGGTTGACGAGCGTGTCGATGGCAAATATGTGCTAAGCAAGTATCAAGTGACGTACCGTGTCGGTTATGAAAACGACATTCTAAAGTTATTAAGCGGCAAAGGCAAGGTAATCGGCTAATTGCCGGTTGTATAAGCAAAGAGCTCGAAGCTGGCGTCCGGGGGAGACGCTGCTTCGAGCTCTTTGCTTGTTAATTAGAGTCTATTGCTGAGACTCGTAGATGATTGAGCCCTCTTCAGCTTCTTCACGAAGAAGAGGATTGAAAATCAGATCGATGCCGACAGCATCATTAGGCTGAAGAGGGAAGTTTAACAGCGTCGATGGAATGACGCGTCCGTTCAGTCTCAGCTGGTAGCTGACGCGTCCGCCGATGCGAATGCCGTTAACAGCGAAGATTTGCCCATTGCGCGTAAATTGGACAGCGCCTGTCTGAGCAAGCGCCCAATAAATCGTTAATCCCGGGCGATATGGTACGAAGTAACGCTGCGTTGCGTTCGGGAATGCTGCGCCGCCGTTAATGACAACGATGACGTTCGCTTGAGGACCCGGAGGGAATGGCAGCGGGAACGGAATCGGAACAGGGAATGGGAATGGGAACGGCGGACGTGGCGGCGGGAAAGGTCCCGGCCCTGGCGGGAAAGGTCCCGGCCCTGGCGGGAAAGGCCCCGGCCCTGGCGGAAAAGGCCCCGGCCCTGGCGGGAAAGGTCCCGGTCCAGGCGGGAAAGGCCCCGGCCCTGGCGGGAAAGGTCCCGGCCCAGGCGGGAAAGGCCCCGGCCCTGGCGGGAAAGGTCCCGGCCCAGGCGGGAAAGGCCCCGGTCCAGGCGGGAAAGGCCCCGGACCAGGTCCTGGTCCCGGTCCCGGCCCTGGACCAGGCGGAAGGCCGCCCGGCCCTAACAGTCCGCGTTCCGCTCTGGCAAAGCGTGGTCCGCCGCAGCCGCAGTCGCTGCCTGCCGGTGTCGCTTGCCGCTCGGCTTCATAGTATTGCTGCTCGTAAAAGTTGCCGTAAGTATCATACATGCAAACATTCAGTCTCCTTCATGTAGCAGATTAGGCAAATATCATGATGTATCCTATGCGGCATCTGCCTAACCGGTGTAAGGAAGGCGGAACAAAAAAAGCGGCGCTGCCCTCGATGAGGACAGCGCCGCTTTCCTATTAGCAACGATTACTTAACAGCAGCTTCGTAACGTTTGCCAACTTCAGCCCAGTTTACAACGTTCCAGAACGCTGCAATGTAGTCAGGGCGTTTGTTTTGGTAGTTCAGGTAGTACGCATGCTCCCAAACGTCCAGTCCGAGGATTGGCGTTTCGCCTTCCATGATCGGGCTGTCTTGGTTAGGCAAGCTGTATACTTTCAATTTGCCGTTAGCAACTGCAAGGAATGCCCAGCCGCTGCCGAAACGAGTTGTTGCTGCTTTCGCGAAGTCAGCTTTGAAAGTATCGAAGCCGCCAAGCTCGCTCTCGATTGCCGCTGCAAGAGCGCCGGTAGGAGCGCCGCCAGCGTCAGGTCCGATTGTTTCCCAGAACAGGCTGTGGTTAGCGTGGCCGCCGCCGTTGTTGCGAACAGCAGTGCGGATGCCTTCAGGTACGCTTGCCAGATCGGAGATCAACTCTTCGATCGATTTGCTTTGCAATTCAGGAGCGGACTCAAGAGCTGCATTCAGGTTCGTCACGTATGCGTTGTGGTGACGGCCGTGGTGAATTTCCATTGTAGTCGCATCGATATGCGGCTCAAGCGCGTTGTGCGCGTAAGGCAATGCTGGTAGTTGATGTGCCATTATTATTACCTCCTAAATATATGTAGCTTAGCAATTCCATTATCCCTTATCCGATCGAATAAATCAACATTAATGTTGCAAAAGTCGGATGGTCAAAAAGAGCGTCTAATAGCAATCCAACATAGCGTAACACAGAAGCAAAACAATTATTCAAAGCATTGCTGATTAACGTAATTTTAACAAAATAAGAGATAAAATGAATGAAAACGCTTTATATAAAGCGTTTTCACGAGTAAAACGAAGATTTGTTTAATTTTTATAAGGAATTTCGAAGATTTTAGAAGGAATTCGTATGATTTTGTCGTATAATATTCTAGAAGCAGCACTATGACAAGAAATAGAAGGTGTTAATTTAATGAACGTACGTTCCTTCCAGTTGTCCGATTACAGACCGATTACAGCTCTTCTCGAAGAAGTGTTAACCGAAGAGTGTTACGAACAAACGATGGAAGCTTTTGCACGTCAATTGTCATGGGATAGCGATTTGGTTCTTGTCGCTGTCGAAGATTCCGAGCTTGTTGGAATGATTATCGGAACGATCGATAATAACAAAGGTTATTATTATCGGATCGCCGTATCGCCACAACATCAACGGAAAGGAATAGGCAAGTCGCTTATTCAGGGGCTGCGTCAGCGCTTCGAGCAGCGTCATGTTACAAAGATACTTATTACCGCGGACGAGCACAACGAGCCGGTATTGCCGTTATATGAGTCCATGGGCTACGCGTCCAACGACTTTTTCCGGTCTTTCCAGAAGCTGAGCATCGTAACGGGTTAAACGCGGATTTTCTGCAATTATAATTTGTGCAGGGGCATATCTGCATCGCCATTGCTTTTGGCGGTGAGATATGCTTTTCTTATTACTATAGACATGTGTGAGGAGAACGGTATGGTACGATACATGCACTGTGTTATCAAGAGCTTCAAGCATAACGGTCACATCCATCGTACATGGCAGCGCAATTGGCTCGTTCCCAGCGAGCTGCTTGTTCCGGAGCACCGAGAAGAGTCCATGATCGTTCTAATTAATCGACAGACGCCGATACAGGAATCGGACGGTAAGCAATGGATCAGCCGTGTTCCTGCCGTATCCTTCTTCATACCTGGCATTTGGTTCAATGTCGTAGCCCTTATTGAGGAAAACGGCATACGGTACTATTGCAATATCGCTTCTCCTCCGTATTTGCAAGGGGACGTGCTGACATATATCGATTATGACCTTGATGTTATTCGTACGACGGACGGCGGATGTTTTGTCGTCGATCAGGATGAGTACGAGCTTCATAGCCATATGTATCACTACCCGCAGATGGTGGATGACAAAGTCCAAGAAGGGCTGGCGGCTTTGCTGTTAAGAATAGAAAGCGGACAAGCGCCTTTTCAAGATGAGCATGTTACGGCCTACTACGAGGCGTGGCTTCAGGCAAACGGCGAGGTGGAATAATGACTTTGGCAGAATCGGAAACGGCTTCATCCCCCAATAAACCTAATGAAAATAACCGCACTTGGCGCTCTGAGGCTTGGGATTGGCTCAGGACGCTTATTGTTGCATTCGTGGTTGTCCTTATTGTACATTTTTTTGTATTCAATTTATCTACGGTAGAAGGCCATTCCATGGAGCCGACGCTGCTTGATGATGAGTGGCTGTTCGTGAACAAGTTCGTGTATTTGGTCGGCAAGCCGAAAGCGGGAGACGTCGTTATATTGAAGGAACCCGATGACGGAAGCGGGGAGAAGAAGTTTCTCGTGAAGCGTGTCATCGGCGTTCCTGGCGATCGAATCGAGATCTATGATAATCAGTTGTACCGCAATGGCGAGCTCGTCATAGAAGATTATATCGACACTTCTATTGAAGGCATGAATTATGGACCAAGCGTCGTAGAGGAGGGACGATACTTCGTGATGGGAGACAATCGTCATCTGCAAGCGAGCTTGGACAGCCGAATTTTCGGCACGGTGCCGCGCAATCTGATTAAAGGCAGGGCGGATTATATTTTATGGCCTTATAACAAAATACACGGCTTGTAGTTTATTCCACTCGTTTAGAAGTTGGGAGGTAGAACATTAATGAAAGAAGTTATGATCTATACGGACGGAGCTTGCTCCGGTAATCCTGGACCCGGCGGCTGGGGCGCTGTGCTCTTCTACGGATCGAAGCAGAAGGAAATATCCGGCGGCGAGAAGCATACGACCAATAACCGTATGGAAATTCAAGCGGTTATCGAAGGGTTGAGACTGCTCAAGGAGCCTTGCTCCGTCAAGGTGTACAGCGATTCGGCCTATGTCGTCAATTGCTTTCAGAAAGGGTGGATACACGGCTGGCTTCGCAACGGGTGGAAAAACAGCAAGAAGGATCCGGTGGAAAATCAGGAACTTTGGAAAGCGTTATGGGAGCTTATGAAGATGCATACCGTTGAATACGTCAAAGTAAAGGGCCATAGCGACAATGAATGGAACAATCGCTGCGACGAGCTTGCGCGCGAAGCGATCCGCAGGCTGTAAGCGATGACTGACCGCTACAGGAAGCTGAAAGAAGAGATGAAGGCTGCGGCGGCCGAGCTTGGCATCGATAAGATCGGAGTCGCCTCGGCTGACCCTTTCACCGAGATGAAACAAATATTAATCCGTCATCGTGAGCTTGGCAGGGAATCCGGCTTCGAGGAGAAGGATCTCGACAAGCGCACGAATCCGGCGTTGTTGTTCGACAATCCGCAATCGATCATCGCGATCGCGGTTGCTTATCCTTCGAAGATGGACAATCCTCCGAAGTCCGAGCGCGGCGCTCGTCGCGGCATTATGTCCCGTTCCTCTTGGGGCGAGGACTACCACCGCGTATTGCGCGACCGATTGGCACGGCTGGAGGCATGGCTTCGCGAGCGTGTTCCAGATCTGCGGGTGGAGAGCATGGTCGATACGGGCGAGCTTGTCGATCGTGCGGTAGCTGAGCGCGCCGGCCTTGGCTGGAGCGCCAAAAACTGCGCGGTCATTACGCCGGAGTGGGGCTCATGGGTGTATCTCGGCGAGATGATAACGAATATCCCGCTGCCGCCGGACGAGCAAATGACCGATCAGTGCGGTTCCTGCACGATCTGTATCGATGCTTGTCCTACGGATGCGCTGGTTGGACCGGGACAGCTTGATTCGAACAAGTGTATTTCGTTTATTACGCAGACGAAAGGGTTCGTAGAAGAGCCGATCATGCGTAAGATCGGGAACCGGATTTATGGCTGCGATACATGCCAAACGGTATGCCCGATCAATAAGGGGAAGAACTGGACGCATCAGCCGAAGCTGCAGCCAGATCCCGAGCTCGTTATGCCGCTCCTGGAGCCGCTTTTATCGATGAGCAACAAAGAGTTCCAAGAACGATATTCTCGCAGTTCCTCTGCGTGGCGGGGGAAGAAGCCGATCCAACGCAATGCCGTCATAGCGCTTGGCAATTACAAGGAAGCGTCTGCCGTACCGGAGCTAGTGAAGGTACTGGAGTCCGATCCGAGGCCGGTGCTCCGCGGAACGTCGGCATGGGCGCTAGGCCGAATCGGTGGTACGGTTGCCGAAGAGGCGCTTCATGCAGCTTATGCCAAGGAGAGCGACGAGGAGGCTAAGGCCTACATGGCGAGGGCGATCGACGCAATTGGGTCTAGCAGCAAATCTATAGATTGAAATGATTGGTTGTTCAAAGCTGTTCCACCCTGATTGCGAACGAAGGGTGAACATGCTATCATGAATGCAATTATTACAGCAAGAGATAGAGAGGGTTGGGTGAATTTTTTTTATGTGGTTAAACATTGTACTTCCTATCGTGACATTAGTGGTCGGCGCAGTTGGCGGTTTTTTCATCGGCGTATTCTATTTGCGCAAGCAGCTCGAGAAGATGCAGAACGACCCTGAGATGATACAGAAGATGGCTAAGCAAATGGGCTATAACTTGAATAAGCAACAAATGAATCGCGCTCAAAACATGATGAAAAATCAAAAGTTCCCTCGTAAATAAGAGCGCTTGTTAGGTTGTAAACAGTTGTTATGATCCGGAAGGAGTGACCCTACGTGGCGGGTAAGAAAGATTACGTCAATACAAAGGTAACGAGCAACCGGGAGCAAATCGAATACCACGTCAAAGAGATATTAAAGCTGGTAGGCGAGAATGTGGAACGCGAGGGACTTCTAGAGACACCTGCACGCGTCACTCGGATGTATGAGGAAATATTCGCAGGTTACGAGGTTGACCCCCGCGAAGTGCTTGGCGTAACGTTCGATGAGCAGCATGAAGAGCTCGTCATCGTGAAGGATATTGTGTATTACAGCCAGTGTGAGCACCATATGGCGCCTTTCTTCGGCAAGGCGCATATCGGGTATATCCCTAGCGGTAAGATCGCAGGGCTCAGCAAGCTTGCGCGCCTAGTGGAGGCAATTACGCGCAGATTGCAGGTGCAGGAGCGTATTACTTCGCAGATCGCCGATATTCTCGAGGAGGAGCTCTCGCCGCATGGCGTCATGGTTGTCGTCGAGGGTGAGCATCTGTGCATGTGCGCACGCGGCGTGAAGAAGCCGGGCAGCAAGACCGTCACCTCGGCGGTACGCGGCGAATTCCGCAGCAGCTCCGCGCTGCGCTCGGAGTTTCTTGCATTGCTGAAGCAATAGCAATAATGAATAAAGGCTGACAGTTCTCTTAGCAGAGAGCTGTCAGCCTTTTATTATGGCTATGGCATTAGCAAGGCTGCCAGACGAGCTGGCGCGCTTCCTCGAAGCGTTCGTTCACATACGGCCAGTTGATAACGTTCCACCAGTCTTCGATGTAATCGGCTCGCTTGTTCTGGTGCTTCAAATAGTAGGCATGCTCCCATACATCAAGCGGCAGCAATGGAATTGCGTCCCACTGCGATAAGTTCTGATGCTTCTCGGCTGTTAGAATTTCAAGCCGTCTGCTGCGAGGACTCCAGACGAGGATCGCCCAGCCGCTGCCTTCGACCTTGGCAGCCGCTTCGCTGAACTGCTTCTTGAAGGCGGCATAGCTGCCGAAATCGTTCGTGATCTGCGCAGAGATCGGTCCGACGGCATCGCCCCCGCCATGTGGCGACATCACGCTCCAAAACAACGTATGAAGATAATGTCCTGCCCCATTGAAGGCAAGCTCGCGCTCCCAGTGCTTGACCAGGTCGAAGTTGCCGGTTTCGCGAGCGATTTGAAGCTGCTTCTCGGCTTTATTGAGTCCGTCCACATAGGATTTGTGATGAATGTCATGGTGTATTTGCATCGTCTGCTCATCGATATAAGGCTCTAAGGCATCATAATCATAGGGAAGCGGAGGCAGTGTATGTCCGCCAATAGGTACCTGAGCAATCGGTGCTCGCTGCTCGCGATTGCCTGGACTGTTCGCGGCTTGCCTGTATGCTCCGACCAGTCCTCGATAATAGTTGGTCTCGCGGATGGAATGGGCAATAATCGTCCGGGTACTTTGCGGCACATTGCTGGACAGCAGCATCTCGAGCTGCTCGACATAGCGATGGGATTGCTCGAGCGCGGTATCGATAAGCGCTTCGACGGTAAGCTCAGCCTGCTCAGGAAGACGGGCAGGGTAAGGATGCCAGGATTCCAGCCATTGATTGGCGTAATGCACCGTTCCGGCAAATACGGGCTCCCATGATTGCAGCAAGCCCGCATATTGATGGTCCAGTAACGGAGCGCTTAGCAGGATGACGGCGTTGTGCTCTTTCTCTTGCATTTTCCAGTGACGGACAAGTTCCATTGCTCTTACAGGCATTAGTTTGCCATAAATAAAAAGCACGGCCATCCCCTCCTATATGCTGCAACTATGGAATGCATCTATGGTAGATGTATTCGTCGCAGAAAGGGGTTATGTCGTGCTTGCATAGGTTTAATGTTAGGTTAGGAAGCTTTGTCGGCTTGCAATTGACCGTCGACTTGACTTAGGAAAAGCGCTGCCCGTTGAATGTATTCGCGCGGATGGACTTGGAACAGCATTTCATGCTGGCCGTCAGGCACGATCCAGGAACGGGAGAGCGGATTGCCTTGAACGGATGCGACAACCTCCGCCGTCTCATAATCAGCCTTCACATCGTTGGTGCCATGAATCACGTAGATTGGCATCCCGTAATCATTCGACATCACTTCTTCGGCGGGGATGGAACCAAAGTTTGAACCCGTCCACAGCGGAATTAATGATTCGATGAGCGGCAATGAAGGGAAGCGCGGCAGCTCTACGAATTGATTCAAATTATCGAACAAAGCCTCAGGGCTTGGAATGAACATGCTGTCGAGAATCATCGCATCGATCTCGTCGGTTTGCAGCGCCGTCTGCAGCGCCGTGCCGGCGCCCATCGAGAAGCCCCATACGACGATGTCTTCTGCTCCGCGCGACTTGGCATAGTCGATGGCTGCGAGAAGTTGCTGCGATTCCTCAAGGCCGCCTGTGGCCGGTGCTTTGTATTCCTTGGAAGCATAGCCATAGTCGAATAGTAACACGTTGTAGCCTAAGCCGTTCAGCAGCTTCGAGAGATCATACATGGGAACCCATGTCTCTTCGCGATTAGCTCCGTAACCGTGGCTGAATACGACGGTTCTTGTGGAAGCAGCTTCAGATGCGTCAGCAGCAGCGATCTCTGATCCGCCAGCGGGGACGAACCAGCCGCTAACCGTTGTCTGTCCGCTATGACTTGGAAATACGACATCCTCATATTCAAGGCCAATGGCCGCTTTTGGATTGGATGTGAGCGGTGCTACGTATGGATAGGCGAGCATCCAAGCAACATAACCATGAAAGATAACGATCGCAAGCAAGCACATGGCCGTGACGGAGGCGAGGGAGGCTACGACCAGATGCTTGACACGGCTCTTTGCTTTCTTCTTAGCAAATAGCTGATCAGGGTCGATGAAAGGGAACGGCTGCAAGCTGCCCGGGAATCCGGATTCAAGCGGCCGTGATGTCATGGTAGTTATGCTCATATCGTCATCCTCCTTCAATGTTGCTTCCAGATGCGTCGTAGTAGTAGGGAGAGAAGCGGTCGATAAACGTTCAATGAATGTAAGCGTTATTTTTCTAGTACTTTTATCGTAGTCCTACGCTAGTAGCCTGTCAATTGATGTCGATAAGATGTTAATGCTTTGTAATATAGCTGTAACGTAGAGACTTTCCTTTACGGCTCGAGAGCCAATAGGGTATACTAAAATGAGAATGAGTTTCATTGAATGAAACATGGGGCAGGGAGGATGGGCGGCATGGAGGAAGGCAAATCGACTGTACGCGCGGTAGATCGTGCGCTTGATATTTTACTCTGCTTTACAACGAAGACGGATTGGGCGATGACGGAAATCGCCGAGCATATCGGGCTGCATAAGAGTACGGTGCACCGCATGCTTGCCACACTGGAAGAGAAGGGTTTCCTAGAGCGTGATCGGGCGACGGAACGTTATCATCTAGGTCTTAAGGTATGGGAGCTGTCCGCTAACTTATCCCGATCGGACGATCAAGCTACGATATGGCTGCCGGAGATGGTGCGGCTGCGCGACAGGTTAGGCGAGACGGTCAGCATTTATGTTAGGGATGGATCGGAGCGTATACGAATTCAAGCGGTACAGAGCAATCAGCCCGTTCGACGTGTAGCGCCGGTGGGCGCACGGCTGCCGCTATATGCGGGAGCATCGAGCAAAGTGCTTATTGCTTATGCCGAGCCTCACGTCCAGCAGGAACTGTTCGTTGATCCTGCATGGCTGTACGCCATTGACTTGGATCAATATAAGCAGCAATTGGACGAGATTGTAGCCCAAGGTTATGCAACGAGCTTCGAGGAGCGCGAACCGGGCGCTGCGGCGTTGTCAGCGCCTATTCTAACACGCTCGGGCAAGCTGGTAGCAGCTTTATCGGTATCAGGGCCTGCAAGCCGTCTGACGATGGATACGATGCGGAGCTACGCGCCCGTTATGATAGAATCAGCTAAGCGGCTGGGGATGATGATTGTATAAATAGAAAAAAAAAGCAGGCCCTCGAGGATTTCCTCGAGGGCCTGTTACATTTAAACATATTACCACATCAGAGAGTAAAACATTCAATGCTAATGAATGCAGACTTTCTGATTGGCGATAAAAACTTCTTTGCTTCCGAAGCGAGTTTGCTACGCAAACTTGTAGGTCGCTCATCCTCGAATTACTTCGATTGAAGTTTTTCTCACATGTTAGCGATCATTTGACGAAGCACCGTTTGCAGGATGCCGCCGTTGCGGTAGTAGTCTACGTCAACGAGGGAGTCCAGACGAACGATTGCCGGGAATTCGAACGTTGTGCCGTCTTCGCGAGTTGCGGTAACGGTAACGGAATCGCCCGGTTGAACGTCGTTGCTCAGGCCCGTAATGTCGAATGTCTCCGTACCAGTGATGCCAAGCGTTTTCCAGCTTTGGCCTTCTTGGAATTGAAGCGGAAGCACGCCCATACCGACAAGGTTGGAACGGTGAATACGCTCGAAGCTTTCCGTAATAACGGCTTTGACGCCTAGCAGGTACGTACCTTTGGCAGCCCAGTCACGCGAGCTTCCTGTTCCGTATTCTTTACCGGCGATAACGACAAGGTTTTTGCCGCTGTCTTGGTATTTCATCGATGCGTCGTAGATGGACATGACTTCGCCGCTTGGCAAGTAAGTCGTTACGCCGCCCTCTGTACCAGGAGCAACTTGGTTACGAATACGGATGTTCGCGAACGTACCGCGCATCATCACTTCATGGTTACCGCGACGGGAACCGTACGAGTTGAAGTCTTTGCGGTCTACACCGTTGTCGATCAAGTATTTGCCGCCTGGGCTGTTAACCGTAATGTTGCCGGCAGGGGAGATATGGTCAGTCGTAACCGAATCGCCCATAAGCGCAAGAACGCTAGCCGAAGGAATATCGGCAATATCGGAAAGCGCGTCGCCGATGCTTTCGAAGAACGGCGGGTTTTGGATGTACGTCGATTTTTCGTCCCACTCGTAGCTTTCGCCTTCTGGTACGGAAATCGCGTTCCAACGCTCGTTTTGCGTAAATACGTTCTCGTATTTGTCGCGGAACATTTGCGGGTTCAACGATGCTGCAACCGCGTCTTTAATTTCTTGGTTAGTTGGCCAGATATCTTTCAGGTATACCGGTTGACCGTCTTGGTCGTAGCCGATTGCATCATTGGAAAGGTCGATGTTAACCGTACCGGCGATTGCATAAGCAACAACGAGCGGAGGCGATGCCAGGTAGTTCGCTTTAACCTGAGCGTGAACGCGGCCTTCGAAGTTACGGTTACCGGACAATACAGCCGCTACCGTCATATCGTTGTCAGCGATCGCTTTGCTTACTTCGTCCGGCAATGGACCGGAGTTACCGATACAAGTTGCGCAGCCGTAGCCTGCAACGTGGAAGCCAAGCGCTTCAAGCGATTCGATCAGGTTTGCTTTTTTCAAATATTCCGTAACGACGAGCGAGCCCGGCGTCAGGGAGCTTTTCACGTAAGCCGGTTTCTTAAGACCGCGCTCAACTGCTTTCTTAGCAACGAGGCCTGCAGCAAGCATTACGCTTGGGTTGGATGTGTTCGTGCAGCTTGTGATAGCCGCGATCGCAACAGCGCCTGTACCCATTTTGGAAACTTGGCCGTCATTATGGTTAACGGTTACGACTTGCTCGATTTTCTCGTCGCTCAGGCCGTATCCGCCTTTGTCGATTGGCGTGCGGATGATGCTGTTGAACGATTCTTTCATCGAAGTCAGCTCAACGCGGTCTTGCGGACGCTTCGGTCCAGCAAGCGATGGAACGATCGTCGAAAGGTCAAGCTCGATAACGTCGGAGAATACAGGGTCCGGCGTTTCGTCCGTACGGAACATGCTTTGCGCTTTGTAGTAAGCTTCAACAAGCTCGATTTGTTCTTCTTGACGACCAGTTTGACGCATGAACGAAAGCGTCTCGCTGTCGACAGGGAAGAAGCCGATTGTTGCGCCGTACTCAGGAGCCATGTTGGCAACCGTTGCGCGGTCAGCAAGGCTGATGTTGGACAAGCCAGGTCCGAAGAACTCGACGAATTTGCCGACAACGCCTTTTTTGCGAAGTATTTGCGTAACAGTCAGGGCAAGGTCAGTTGCCGTAGAGCCTTCTGCCAGGCTGCCTGTCAATTTGAAGCCGATAACTTCTGGCATTACGAAGTAAAGCGGTTGTCCGAGCATGCCTGCTTCCGCTTCGATACCGCCAACGCCCCAGCCTACTACGCCAAGACCGTTGATCATCGTCGTATGGGAGTCCGTACCTACAAGGGAGTCAGGGTATACGACTGTTTCGCCGTCGATTGTTTTCGTTGCGGCAACGGATGCCAAGTACTCAAGGTTAACTTGGTGAACGATACCTGTGCCCGGCGGCACTGCGCGGAAGTTATCGAACGCCGTTTGTGCCCAGCGAAGGAAACGGTAACGTTCTTCGTTGCGCTCGAATTCCACTTTCGTGTTATATTCAAGAGCTTCAGGGCTGCCGAATGCGTCAACCATGATCGAGTGGTCGATTACGAGATCGACAGGAACGAGCGGGTTGATTTTCTTAGGATCTCCGCCAGCTTTTTTTACGGTGTCGCGCATTGCCGCAAGGTCAACGACAACCGGTACGCCGGTGAAATCTTGCAGTACGATACGGGCAGGGATGAAAGGAATTTCTTTGTCCTCGCGTCCGTCAGCCCAAGTTGCAAGCTGCTTTACGTGCTCAGGTGTAATTGCGCGTCCGTCGAATTGGCGAACGGCTGCTTCAAGCAATACTTTGATCGAGAAAGGCAGCTTCGAAATGTCGCCAAGGCCTTGCTCTTGTAGTCCGTCGATACGATAGTAAGCATACGACTTTCCGCCAGCGTCAAGCGTGGTGCGGACGGAGTATTGATTTTGTTTAGACATCGTCATTCTCCTTTGTGTAAATGTCGTCCTTGTTTCACTCTATGAAACAGGATTTCAAATTCCTTATAGCTATAGTATAGCGCTAAAATGACCCCTGCGTAAAGTCCAATTATGTCCTTGCGGACACACGGAAGGGGCTGAAAATACGTTTCACGCGATGTTACATGAATTGTCGTATCGTTTCATATAATTAATCAGTTATTCTGTGTCATGCAGGAGGGAAAGCGATGTCGCGAACAGGTCAAAGGCCGCCAGCAAATCAAGGTTACAAACGAAATCAAGCGCCCCCGCAGCAGCGAAGCTCCCCGCGCCAGCCGGCTGTTAAGCTGAAGGCTAATGCCGGACTGCAGCAAAGGGCAGCGGAGGAGCCGCGGCAGCATATGGCGGCCAATCAGCCCGGTCCACAGTCTCAGGCAAGCGCTAATCAGTCAAGCAAGCAACCAAAGCTTACGTCTCTCCTGCGTTCATCGGATTATGGACTGCACCGGCAGCAAGGAGAAGCGGAAGGGTGGAAATCAGCCGTTCATCGTTACATTAGTTTGTACAATCAGGCCGAGACGGAGCAGCATGCCCAAGTGTTGTCCGACTTTGTTACGGACGCAGAGCATTGCGAACGTCTTCGCTGCCGGCTTGAGCGACTGCGTGAGCGCGAGCTGCTGCGCGGCGTGCTGCCAGCCGGTAGCGAGACGAAGGCCGAGCTTGTCCGCGTAAACGAGTCTCCAAACGAAGTGTCGGTGCTCATTAAGCTTCATATTAGAAGAAGAATGGAGCAGCATGGCCGCTTCTATATGGAGGAAAGGTCTGAATACGAGCGGCTATGGCTGTGTCCCGCGGGTAAAAGCTGGGACGTTATGCGCGTCGAGCCGATCATATCCGAACGCAGGCCGCGATATGGAGCATCAGCCGACAACTGGATGACAGTAGATGATTATACGTTCTCCGAAGGCGAGCGCGCTACGCCCTCGATGCCATACTTAAATTATGACCTATTCCCGCAATTCAAACACCGTCAGCCGGGTATTCCGTACAGGAGAGATTTGGTTGCGGCTTATGCCGACCGATGGTGGAACGAAGGCAATCCCGCCTACGAACTGTTTGAGGTAAATTGCACGAATTACGTATCCCAATGCGTCTTTGCAGGTAATGCCCCAATGAACTATACTGGTAAAAGAGAAAGCGGCTGGTGGTATAAAGGTAGAAATAAAGGTCAGGAAAATTGGAGCTTCAGCTGGGCCGTATCCAATGCTTTAACTCATTATTTGGGTGGAAAGCGGGTATCAGGTTTACGCGTAGAAACCGTGTTATCGGCCGACGAGCTGCAGCTAGGCGATATTATTACGTATGATTGGAATGGGGATAACCGCTTCCAGCATAGTACAATCGTGACCGCGTTCGATGCCGCGGGGATGCCGCTCGTTAACGCGAATACCGTAGCCAGCCGGCATCGTTATTGGGATTATCGCGATTCTTATGCATGGACGGAACAGACGAGATATCGTTTTTTTCATATTGCCGACCTTATGTAAGCATTGTAATGTAAATTTATTCGTACCGGAGGATGTGCCATGGGAAGCAAAGTTCGAGTTGGTCTTGTATACGGGGGGAAATCGGGAGAGCATGAGGTCTCTCTGCAAACGGCGTTTGCCGTTATGGGCGAGTTCGACTACAACAAATACGCTATCAAACCTTTTTATATTACGAAGCAAGGCGAGTRGAAGACAGGGCCCGTTCTTGAAGGTCGTCCAGCAAGCGTGGAGGAGCTGCGTTACGAGTCCAGTGAGCCTGCGAATACAGGAGCGGCGCTTGCGCCGCTGTTCGCGGGTATAGGCGGTTCTGGCGCGAGCGGCGAGCAGCAGATCGACGTCGTATTTCCGCTGCTGCACGGCACGTTCGGCGAAGACGGCACGATCCAAGGTTTATTCGAGATGGCCAACATTCCATATGTAGGTGCTGGCGTTCTCGCATCTGCCGTTGGCATGGAYAAGATTATCATGAAAAAAGTGTTCGCCCAAGAGGGCTTGCCGCAATGCGTGTACCGGTACTTTAACCGTACGCAATGGCAGAAGGACTCCTCCTATTTCATTATGGAATGTGAAGTGTCGCTTGGGTATCCATGCTTCGTTAAACCAGCCAACCTTGGCTCCAGCGTAGGCGTATCGAAAGCGAGAAACCGCGAGGAGCTGATCGCTGCCGTTAATTACGCGCTCCGATTCGACCGCAAAGTCATCGTCGAGGAGTTTGTCGATGCTCGCGAAATCGAGGTCAGCGTGCTTGGCAACGACGATGCGAAAGCATCGCTGCCAGGTGAGATTGCTCCGTCCAATGAGTTTTACGATTATAAAGCCAAATATATCGACGGCAAATCCACAATGCAAATCCCGGCGAACATTCCTGCCGAGACGACGGAAGCAATCCGCGAGATGGCCGTTCGCGCCTTCCAAGCGATCGACGGCTCCGGCTTGTCGCGGGTTGACTTCTTCTTGCGGAAGTCGGATGGTCAGCTGCTAATTAATGAAGTGAATACATTGCCTGGTTTCACGCCATTCAGCATGTATCCGCTCATGTGGAAGGAAACGGGCCTCCCGTACAAGCAGCTTCTAGACAATTTGATCGACCTCGCGATGGCTCGTTACAACGACAAGCAAGCGATCGATTTCTCCGGCGACGCGATTTAAGGTTAGATCAAACTAAATAGCCAATAGGCTCATTTAACGTCATTTCGTCGAACGAATGAGCCTTAACCGGCCTAATACCGGATTTTCGAGGAGGGAGGTTGTTACCATGGGATTTTCAACCGAATTTAATTCCGTATGCAAATTCAAGTCCGAGCAAGAGCTTTATGAATTGTTGGAGTATGGTAGGGGCAAAATGGTTAAGAGCGGATTTCGCGTCTTTCCGACGGGCCAGAAGGTCATTGCCTACACGCCTGGCAACGAAGCGATTGCGATTGTCCGCATCTTGGCTTCTATCGCTGAAATTAACTTTCAAGGCGAAGAAGTAACCGAAGTGGAGATGGAGCTTGTGAGAAAGCTGACCGAGGAAGAGTCGCGCATACAGACTGCGCTGGCTTTTGAAATGTTTTTTGGAGATCGCAAATAGCCGATGATCGTCAGATTCGGTTTCGTCGCAATGAGCTTGACGCTTGAAAACGCATCTCCTTCGAAGACAATGACATACAAAAGCTTCTCCAAGCTCGATGACCGCGAGGCCGCTATACGCAAGCTGGAGCGGATTTCCGAGGAGAACCTGGGCAATACGCTGCGCATATTAAGGCATTGCCGAGCGAGCGATATTCAAATGTATCGTTTCTCGTCCAAGCTCATTCCGCTTGCGACCCATGGAGAGCTTGCGGATTGGAATCCGTTCGAGACTCTAACACCGTCGTTCCGAGAGATAGGCGATTTCGTTAAGCGAAATAACATACGCGTGTCGTTCCATCCCGACCATTTCTGCGTGTTCAGCACGCCTCGCGAGGAAGTGCTGGCGAACTCGATCATCGACTTGGACAACCATGTGCGGATGCTTGAGGCGATGGGATTGGATGAAGCGGCCAAATGCAATATACATATGGGCGGAGCATACGGAGACAAGGCAACGTCCAGCCAGCGGTTTATTACTCAATTCGGGTCTCTTGAGCCGCGTTGCCTGCACCGTGTGACGCTGGAGAACGACGATAAGACGTTTAATGTTGCGGAGACGCTAAGTGCCGCTGAGCAGGTCGGGGTACCGATGGTACTCGACATTCATCATCATGCCGTGAATCCGGGCGACATCTCGGAAGACGAGCTATGCGGCGAACTATGGCCGCGCATCGTGCAGACGTGGCAGCGAGAACGCGATCGGTTAGGCATCTCTTCCGCTCGGGAGCTGCCGCCAAAGATTCATGCATCCAGTCCGAAAAGTGAAACGGACCCGAGAGGTCATGCCGACTTCGTCGAACCGCTTCCGCTACTTCGTTTCTTGCGTAAGGCAGCGTCAGCAACCGAATACCTGGATTGCATGCTGGAGGCTAAAAGCAAGGACGAAGCTTTATTTAAACTGATGGACGAGCTCCGTAAGCTGGAGGAGCAAGGAGAAGGCGTGAAGGTTATCGACGATGCAAGTGTCGAGATCCTCATCTGATATATGGTCAACAGCACCGCCTGGGACATGCCTTGGCGGTGCTGTTCTGAACGTTGTTCACAACTAGAGAGTGGTGATTATCATGTTAAGCTGGCTGCTGCTAGTCGTGCTCGGCGCGGTTGCCGCTATATTCGGAAGCATCGTCGGTCTTGGCGGAGGCATCATTATCGTGCCCGCGCTTATGCTGCTCGGTCCCGTTCTGACGGGCGGAGAGATCGGACACGAGACGGCCGTAGGCACGTCGTTAACGGTGTTGGTCGTAACGGCGCTTGCTTCCACGTTATCCTATGCCAAGCGCAAAATCGTCGATTTCAAGAGCGCGTGGCTTTTTTTCATAACGAGCGGTCCAGCCGCGATGGCGGGTTCTGCTTTGACGGGATTGCTGAAGGACGGCGTATTCCAGCTCGTGTTTGGTATTTTTATGCTGCTCATGGCGGGTCTGCTCATTGCCCGAGATTATATGAAACCGTTTACTCGTGAATGGCCTATCAATCGAAGCTTCACGGATGCCTCCGGTGAGACGCACAGCTATGGTTACGCCATTGCCCCGGCGCTCCTTATCGGCTTTGGCGTAGGCTTAATATCCGGGTTGTTCGGCATTGGCGGAGGGTCTTTATTCGTACCGCTTATGGTACTGCTATTCCGTTTTCCCCCTCATGTGGCGACGGCAACGTCGATGTTCGTCATATTCCTGTCCTCCATCCTGGGCAGCGGCATGCATGCCTTTCTTGGGGAGACGAATTGGCTGTTCGTGCTGGCGCTTGTCCCCGGCGCCTGGATCGGAGGCAAGGCCGGCGCATACATCGCGATGCGCATGAGCGGCAAGGGTCTCATGTGGCTGCTGCGGGTTACGTTGTTGCTGCTTGCGGGACAACTGATTTTTGAGGGCATAAGGGCGTTGTGACCGCGACAGTTCCATTTTTTTGCGAAACTTGCCTGCCTAGTAATACGTATGTAAACCAATACATTGTTTGAAATGGACTTACTTCAACAAAAAATCATGTACAGAAACGAGTGATGGACCGTGAGCGATCAGCTTAATGCTTCCGTCGTTGGTGGCAAAAGCTTTACCGCTGTTGCTATCAATTGCGCCTCGAAAGCAGGCGAATGGATTAAGACAAAGCTTGGCAATCATGCAAGCCTTGATATAAAGTACTCTTCCCACGATCTTGTAACGGAGGTCGACAAGGGCTCCGAACGTCTGATCAAAAATTTGGTTTTGACCCATTTTCCGCATCATTCGTTCCTGGGAGAAGAAGGTGTAAAGCCTGGGCCGGAAGCATCTGCAAGAGCGCTGGAAGATAAGATCGATGCCGAATACCTATGGATCGTTGATCCAATCGATGGTACGACGAACTTCGTACACGGCTTTCCTTTCTTCTGCGTATCGATTGCGCTCGCTTACAAGGGCGAGGTTATCGTCGGCGTTGTGTACGATCCGGTGAAGGATGAGCTGTTTGTCGCTGAGAAAGGCAAGGGAGCTTACGTGCACGGCAAGCGGATGAGCGTATCTAGCGAGGAAACGCTGCGCGGAAGTCTTGTTGCAACGGGACTGCCAGCCGATCATCAATATGCGCTTCCTGTCAATTTGCGAGGGATTACCGCGGTAGCGCCACAGGTGCGCAATCTTCGGATCGCCGGCTCCGCTGCGCTTCATATGGCGTACGTTGCAGCAGGCCGTCTAAGCGGATTTTGGGAGATTGGTCTTAACAGCTGGGACTTGGCAGCAGGCTCGCTTCTCATCCAGGAATCCGGCGGCATCGTAACCGATACGAACGGCAAGCCGTATGATCTGAGCGTACGCAATGTGATGGCCTCGAACGGCCGCATTCAAGACGAGTTAGTCGCCGCGCTGGCAGCAGCGAATGCGAACGAATAGCAATTAGAAGAAGGACAGCATGCCTCACGAGAGAGAGCGCAAATGGCTGTCCTTTTTTTGCATAAAGACAGCGTCTTGTGATTGGTTTCCGATAGAATGTGTCTATAATGCTAGATAAAGAGAGTTGATCGTATCGACTAAAGAACGAGAGAGGATGATCATGATGAATCAAGCACGTCTTGTCAGTTTGGCGGCAGCTGTTGCCGTATTTTCGTTCCTAATTGCAGCCTGCGACAAAAACGAAGCGGAGAAAGCTGGCGTTGCAACGGAAGCACCCACGGCAACCTCGACTGCGGCAGTAACTACTGGCGTTGAGCCATCGCCGTCAATAGTGCCTTCAGATAATCCTGAATCGAATGAGCCATACACGGTGCTTGCTGAGAATCTCAACATTCCCTGGGTCATCGAATTTGATGGAGATACGGTATACATCAGCGAGCGTGAAGGAGCGATCGTCAAGCTGGAGGGCGGTGTCATGGAGCGCCAATCCGTTCAATTGAACAAAAGCGTAAGACATAGGGGAGAAGGCGGCTTTCTCGGCCTACTGCTGTCGCCTGACTTCCACACATCGAAGCTTGCTTACGCCTACCATACCTATGAAGAGCAGGGTTCTCTAATGAACCGTATCGTCCTTATTAAGCAGGAGGGAGAGAAGTGGACTGAAGTTCGCGCACTGCTTGAGGGGATCCCGGGGGCGTCTAACCATGACGGGGGACGAATGGCGATTGGGCCGGACGGGATGTTATATGTGACAACTGGCGATGCGCAGCAGCCGCAACTGGCGCAAGATAGAAGCAGTCTGGCTGGTAAAATATTAAGGCTGACGCTTGATGGCAAAGTGCCTGCTGACAATCCTTTTGCGAATTCGTATGTATACTCTTACGGACATCGTAATCCGCAAGGACTTGCTTGGGACGATAAGGGCGTCCTGTTCAATACGGAACACGGCCCGTCCGGCGATCCGGGCGGACATGACGAAGTGAACCGCATCGAGGCAGGAGGCAACTATGGATGGCCGACTGTGTACGGAGACGATAATCGCAAAGGGATGATCGCTCCGCTTTATCATACCGGGGAAGAGGCTATTGCGCCCTCTGGCGCTATGATGGATGAGAGCAATCGTCTGTTGATCGCTACGCTTAGAGGTGAAGCGCTCTATCGCTATGATACGGTTGCAGGCAAAATGGAGAAGGTGTTCACAGGCGAGGGAAGACTGCGCGATGTAAAAATTCATGATGGCCGCATTTATGTGATCACGAATAATACGGACGGCAGAGGCATTCCATCCAATACGGATGACAGGCTGTTAATTATTAATAATGTGAAGTAGGGAGAGAGGAATAGAGCTACAAATCAGCTCTATTCCGCCAAATGAGATGTGATAAGGCCGGATAGAGATAGAAAGTATACTTATTCTTCAGGGTGAATGCTGCAAATGTAGCGTCAGGCGGATAGTTGAACAGAATAGAGCTAGAAATCAGCTCTATTCCGCCAAATGAGATGTGATAAGGCCGGATAGAGTTAGAAAATATATCTATTCGCCAGGGTGAGTGCTGCAAATGTAGCGTCAGGCGGATAGTTGGACAGAATAGAGCTAGAAATCAGCTCTATTTCGCCAATTGAGAGGTGTTAAGGATGGATAGAGATAGAAAGTATATCTATCTCTATCTGACCTTTGTAATACGGTTAAGATTACAGCTGCGCCATCGCTTTGTTGACAGCTTCTATTGTCGCGTCGATATCGGCTTGCGTATGGGCTATCGTCATGAACCACGCCTCATATTTGGAAGGAGCAAGATTAATTCCTTGATCGAGCATCAGTCGGAAGAACTTGCCGAACCGTTCACCGTCCGTGTCCTGCGCTTCATCATAGTTGGTTACTTGGTGGTCGCAGAAGTGAGCGGAGAAGGAGCCTTTAATTTGGTTTACAGTTAACGGGATATTGTATTGCTTCGCGGCAAACCGCAAACCGTCTGCAAGACGAGCAGCAAGTCCGTCCATGCGGTCATAGATGCCAGGTTCTTGCAGCAGCTCGAGGCAGGCGATGCCCGCCGAGATCGAGGCAGGATTGCCTGCCATCGTGCCGGCTTGGTAAGCAGGTCCGAGCGGAGCAACCTGCTCCATAATTTCTTTGCGGCCGCCGTAAGCGCCGATCGGCAAACCTCCGCCGATGATTTTGCCCAGCGCCGTCAGATCGGGTTCGATGGCGGCATGGTCGGCGAAGAAGCTGTAAGTCTGAGCAGAGCCGTAGTGGAAGCGGAACGCACTGATGACTTCGTCATAAATGACTAGTGCCCCAGATTCGCGCGTCAACTTGCATAATCCCTCTAAATAGCCTTCATGCGGCATAACCATGCCGAAGTTGCCGACGATTGGCTCAACCATGACAGCTGCCGTATCGTCGCCCCAGCGTTCAAGAGCAAGCTTAAGCGCGTCTAAATCGTTGAAAGGAACGGTAATTACTTCCTGTGCGATGCTGGTCGGGATACCTGCGCTATCCGGAATGCCTAGCGTGGAAGGACCTGAGCCTGCAGCGACGAGGACGAGGTCGGAATGGCCGTGGTAGCAGCCGGCGAACTTAATGATTTTGGTCTTCTTCGTATAGGCACGGGCAACACGAATCGTCGTCATGACGGCCTCTGTACCCGAGTTGACGAAACGAACCTTGTCCATTGAAGGGATCGCTTCCTTCAGCATGCGAGCGAGCGTGATCTCAAGCTCGGTTGGCGTACCGTACAAGGTGCCGTTCTGTGCTGCAGTAACTATTGCTTTCGTAATATGCGGATGGGCATGGCCCGTAATGATTGGTCCATAGGCGGCCAAATAATCGATGTATCGATTATCGTCGACATCCCAAAAGTACGCGCCTTCTGCCCGTTTCATAAATACGGGAGCGCCCCCGCCAACCGCCTTGAACGAGCGGGAAGGACTATTGACGCCGCCTACGATATGTTCCAAAGCTTGTTCATATAGGACGCCGGATTGTGGTCGTTGTAAAGTCATACTCGGTATTCCTCCTAAATTAAACTCATTCAAAACACTATCTACTAGAATACAAAAGCCGAATCAAAAAGTACAATCCGATTGTAAAAAGCAATATCAAAAAAGACGCAGGGGACAATATCGTCCGCTGCGTCTATTACGTTATTCGCTCGGTGTATTCGAGCTGCCATCCGTAGGAACAGGCGTCTCGGAAGGGACGGGAATCGTCTCATCGGACTGCAGCAGTTCCTGAATGTATTCGTGAAGCTCATCCTCGTCCTTGACTGCGATAACGGATGCGCCGCCAACGCGATCTTCAGCGATCAGCTCCATTGGAGGCACTTGGGTCGTGCCGGCTACATGGCTCTTCACGCCCAGTTGACCAAGCTTCAGCATATCATTGACCGACATGTTCATATCGACATAGGGCTGCACGCTCTCCAAAATCTTTTTCATCTGGATGATGTTCCAGGTCGATTGGAGCTCCTTGGCTACCGCTTTAAGGAAGTTGCGCTGCCGTTCGGTCCGTGTGAAATCGCTCATCGCGTCATGACGGAAGCGAACGTATTGAAGCGCCTTATCGCCGTCAAGATGCTGGAAGCCTTCCTTCAAGTCGATATCGTAGCGGTTCTGGTCGCCGTTATCGGTGTAGCGCATATCTTTTTCGACATAGAAGTCAATGCCGCCTATCGTATCGACAAGCGCTTTGAATCCTTCAAAGTCGGTGTACACATAGTACTGAATATCGAGCCCCAGCAAGTCGCCGACGGTTTTCATGGCCAGCGGGTAATCGCCAAGCGTTAGCGCTGTATTAATACGTCCATGGCCATGGCCTTCAATCTCGACATACGTATCGCGAAGGACGGATAACAGATGCGCCTTCTTCGTCACAGGGTCGAAGGAAGCGACCATTATAGAGTCGGAACGTGCTTTCTGTCCTTCATCCAAGCCGCGGGCATCACCGCCGAGCAGCAAAATATTAACGCGCTCCGTACCTTCCCATTCAGGAATCGGTACTGGTGTTTCAGATGTTCCGTTAGGCGTTGCCTCTACAACCGGGTCCTTGAAATTGTCCAAAGCATTATATACGCCGACGCTCCAATAAATAGCGTAACCGACGACGGCGACAATGATGACCAAGATGCTGATGAGTATCCATTTCCAAGTTTTTTTGGCCTTCGATTTGTTTTGCATTTCGTTAGAAGTGCTCCTTTCAATACGCAAAAGACTGATTACTGTGAAAGCTCGATCTCACACATACATGTACAGCATGAAGACAAGGAAAGCTAAGAAGAAGCTAATATTTGCAGTATAGGGTTGTTTCAGTAGTCTAAATCATTAGATAGCTATTATTTGAAATAATAATTGCTATTCCAGCCCACAGGTGCCGATCCATCCATATTTATGTCTTTGAGTCGGCTAATATTTCTACGCGAAACGGTCTAATGTCACCATAGGTTGACGTAAGGCGTTTACGCTTGAAATATAAGCATTTATAGTTATACTCCTTATAAATAAGCTTATATTTTTACGCGAAACGAGCTTACTCAACCAAAGGTTTGCGTAAGGCGTTTACGCTTGCCCATATCTAATGTAATATTACATATCATAAAATTATAAAGCTGAACGATGCTTGGAAGCAAGTTTTATCGATTCAGCCAACAAAAAATCGTAATTTCCCAGGAAATGTCGAACGAGAGGGGCTAGACAACAATCTATGCTGGCTATAGATGTGAAGGATTTACGCAAGCAATTCAAGGTTCAGAAAAACCGTGAAGGGCTGTCAGGCGCGCTCAAGGACTTGTTCAAGCGCGAATATAACGAGGTAACGGCGGTCAAAGATATTTCGTTCCAAATCCCCCAAGGGGAAATATGCGGCTATATCGGCGAGAACGGGGCGGGCAAGTCGACGACAATCAAAATGCTCACTGGCATCCTAGTGCCGACGGCAGGACATCTCAAAGTTAACGGCTATGTACCGTTCAAGGATCGCGAACAATTCGTAGGCGGCATCGGCGTCGTATTCGGCCAGCGCTCACAGCTATGGTGGGACATCGGCGTTATCGAGTCGTTCCAGTTGCTGCGCAAAGTGTACCGCGTATCGGAGGCCGACTTCCGCAAAAGATTGGACAACCTCGTAGAGCGTCTTCAACTGGGTGATCTGCTTAACCGTCCTGTCCGCAAGCTCAGCCTTGGACAACGGATGCGCTGCGAGCTTGTCGCATCGCTGCTTCACAATCCGTCCATTCTGTTCCTCGACGAGCCGACGATCGGCCTTGATATCGTCGTGAAGACGGAGATTCGCGACTTCCTATTGGAAATGAACCGCGAGCACGGCACGACGATTCTGCTCACGACACATGACTTGCAAGATATCGAAGCGTTATGCTCGCGCGTCATTATGCTGGACGACGGCCGCATCATTTATGATGGCGGGCTGGACGATCTGAAGAGCCGCTGGAGCAAGGGCCGCGAGATTCAGTTCCAATTCGCAGGTCATACGCCGCTGGCGAAGCTGCAGCAGTTGACCGAAGAGCTTGCCGTAACGTGGTCGCTTGAGAATGACGTAACCGCGAAAATGTGGCTGCCGCATGAGGTGAACGTATCCGACGCTCTCTCGAAGGTCGTGGCCGGTACAGAGATCCGCGACATTAAAATTTTCGAGACGAACACGGACGATATCGTCCGCAGCATCTACTCATCGGGCTCCGCCGAAGTCTCGAAGGAGACGAGCGGACAATGACGAGCGCTTATATYGACTTTATTCGGATACGTTTCCTGATGATGCTCGCTTACCGCGTTAACTATTATAGCGGTATCATTATTTATGCGATTAACATCGGCGCGTATTATTTTCTTTGGCAGGCGATCTATGGCGACAAGGAGACGCTTCAGGGTTTTACCGTTGCTCAGATGACGACATACATTGCTGTCTCATGGATGGCGAGAGCGTTTTATTTCAATAACCTGGACCGCGAGATCGCGAATGAAATCCGTGACGGCAGCGTCTCGGTGCAGCTCATCCGGCCCTATTCCTATCTGTTCGTGAAAATGATGCAAGGCTTCGGCGAGGGCTTGTTCCGCATGCTTCTGTTCATGGTACCGGGCATGATCATCGTCTGTCTGCTGTTCCCGGTGAAGCTGCCGACCGATGCAACGACATGGCTGATCTATCTCGTCATGCTGTTCTTTAGCTTCCTCATCAATTCACAAATCAATATTCTGACCGGATTATTCGCCTTCTTCGTCGAAAATAACGAGGGAATGATGCGCATGAAGCGCGTCATGGTCGACCTGTTCTCCGGCGTCGTCGTGCCGATCGCCTTCTTCCCAGGCTGGCTGTCGGGCATTATGCAGTGGCTGCCGTTCCAAGCGATTACGTATTTGCCGAGCTCGGTATTTACGGGACGTACGCCTAGCAACGAAATTGCCGGGGTGCTCGGCTTGCAGGTGATATGGTTTGTAGGACTATTAATTCCGATATGGCTCGTGTGGCGTGCAGCGCGCAGGCGGCTGTTCGTGCAAGGGGGATAAGCAGAGATGAGATATGCAGAGCTATTCTGGGAATATATTAAGAACTATGCCAAGACACGCCTGACTTACAGGGCGGACTTTTGGATCGAAGTGCTGTCCGATTTGCTGTTCCAAGGGATGAATCTGATCTTTATATTGATCGTATTCCAGCATACGCCATCGCTTGGCGGCTGGTCGGAGGCGGAGGTCGTCTTCGTTTACGGTTTCTTCATGATTCCATATGGCGTCTTCGCCACGTTCTTCAGTATTTGGAATTTCAGCGAACGCTACATCGTGAAGGGCGAGATGGACCGGGTGCTTACAAGGCCAGCTCACAACCTTTACCAAGTTTTGCTTGAAAACGTCGACCCGCCGTCTCTGATTGGCTCGTTCGTCGGTGCCGTCATTATGGTTATCTGCTGGGTGCAGCTTGGCTTGCCGTTCCATGTGCTGGACATTGTAATGCTGCTCTTGTTCGTCATCGGGGCGGTACTTATTTACGCGGGACTATACACAGCGCTAAGCGCGTTGTCCTTTTACTCGGATGCTCCGACTGGTATCGTGCCTCTGATGTACAACATTCAGAACTATGGTCGCTACCCAGTGAACATTTATAACAAATTGATACGCTTCGTGCTGACTTGGCTTCTTCCGTTCGCCTTCGTTGGCGTAATACCGGCGTCGTATTTCTTGGAGCAGAAGGCGGACGACTTGTCGCGACTAGCTTGGTTCACTCCGATTATGGGTATTATCGTATTCGGGCTTGGTCTTGCGTTTTGGAATAACGGCGTCAAACGATATAGGGGAGCAGGCTCGTAAGGTTAAGAGCTTGAAGCAGGGGGATACAATACATGGTTCAATTGCATATAGGCAAAAAAGCGCCGAACTTCACGCTTAAAGCGTCGAACGGAGAGACGGTTAAGCTTAGCGATTATATCGGCCATCCGGTCGTTCTGTTTTTCTATCCGAAGGACCTGACGGCGACTTGCACGCAGCAGGCATGCGACTTCCGCGATGCACATTCGGAATATCGCGGGCTGGATGCCGTAGTCCTCGGCATAAGCGCCGACGATGTGAAGTCGCATGTGAAGTTCGTAGAGAAGAAGGAGCTGCCGTTCCTGCTGCTCGCCGACACCGCGAAGAAGGTATGCGAGAAGTACGGCGTCTGGCAGCTTAAGAAGCTGTACGGCCGAGAATATATGGGCATCGTTCGCTCCACTTTCCTGATCGACAAGAAGGGCAAGCTCGTGCGCGAGTGGCGCAAAGTGAAGATCAAGGATCATGTGCAGCAGGTGCTTGAAGCCATACAAGAGCTCGACCGCAAATAAATAGGCGAGCAGAGCAAAGAAGCAGGCGAGGGAGCGATCCCTTAGCCTGCTTTTTTGCTCTGTACGAAAGCTATGTTGGATATTTGCAATAACTTTGGCCGATTTGGGAGGAACTTTCGAGCTATATTGGAGATTTGCATTAACTTTACTCAGTACGTCTTGAATTCAGCGGATTCGGGCTTCCTATCCTGCAAATATCCAACATAGCCATCCGATACGCCTAAAACAGCCGTTCTATCCTGCAAAAATCCAATATAGCGCCTATTGTGGGAGGTTTTCCAGTAAGCAACTACTGCTAGCAACTGCAACTCGTGCCTACTTCCCGTTCTGATCCCGCAACTGCGAAGGGGAGAGGCCGGCCGTTTTCTTGAACAGAGTGAAGAAGTAGGTCGAGTTCAGAATGCCGACCTTCTCGCTAATAGCGGCTACCGGCTCGCTCGTCTCGAGCAACAGCTTCTTCGCTTCCTCCATCCGGATGTTCTTCAAATAGTCATTGAACGACACCTGCGTATGGCGAATGGACGCCGTTTGCCATACCTGCTCTGCCGGATGCGCTGGCTGCTGCTGTACGCCAAATTTCCGACGTGCACGAGATTATTGCCGAGGCTGCCGCCAAGGGCGATGCTGCGCTTGTGCACCAAGCCGTTGATCTCGATCCGGCAATTAGCAACAAGGAAGCGGCTCATATTGCCGTCGACCGGATGTTGGCTATTTATGCCGACCTGCTTCCTCAGTTTAAATAGGAACAAAGCCATCTATCATACCAAATGAACCGTCCGTCCCGTGCGCAAGCTGCGGGAGGCGGTTTTTTTGACGTATAGGAAAGTATATGAGTTTGCTCATACTTTCTCTATACGTTTCGACGAAACGATGGCGTCTATAGAAAGGACGCCTTCAGGCATTTCTTCTTATGCGGCGCGGCACTAATGAAACGATCCATGTTGGAGACAATAGAGCATGAATGGGCAGACTGGTACATTTTGTGCGTTGACCGGAGCGACATCCAATTTATACAATATGGCTTGCTGTAATAGGGGAGTACGGAGCGGGCAACCGCATGGTATGGCACGATAGGGGGCACACGCATCTGATTGAGCTGCATAACATTACGAAATCGTACAAGGTTGGGGCTGTCTCGGTTGAGGCTGTTCGAGATATAAGCTTAAGCGTCAATAAAGGCGAGATATTCGGCATAATCGGGCATTCCGGCGCCGGCAAGAGCACGCTGCTGCGCTGCGTCAATCTGCTGGAGCGCCCGACATCGGGAACGGTGAAGGTAGGCGAGGTGGAGCTGACAAGGCTGTCGCAGCGTCAATTGCAGGCGCAGCGACGCAAGATCGGCATGATCTTCCAACACTTTAATCTGTTGTCGATGTCGACGGTGCGCGACAATATCGCTTTTCCATTGAAGCTGGCGGGGCAGAGCGGATCTGCCGTGCGCACTCGCGTGGACGAGCTTCTGAAGCTTGTCGGGCTGGAGCAGCATGGAGACAAATATCCTTCGCAGCTGTCGGGCGGGCAGAAGCAGCGTGTCGGCATTGCGAGAGCGCTCGCGGACAATCCCGACGTACTTCTATGCGACGAGGCGACGTCGGCGCTTGACCCGCAGACGACGAACTCGATTCTGTCGCTGCTGCTCGATATTAACGCCAAACTAGGCATCACAATTCTGTTGATTACACATGAGATGCAGGTTATTCGGTCCATTTGCGACCGTGTAGCGGTAATCGACAAGGGAGAAATCGTGGAAATGGGCGATGTGCTCCATGTGTTTCTGAAGCCGGAGCATGCGGTGACGCGCGATTTCGTCGATCAAGTGTCCGATACGAGCGCTACAAGCTTGCTGCTGGAGAAACGACAGGGACGGTTGCTTCGCGTCACTTACGTTGGAGAGCTTACGTATGAGCCGATTCTGTACAACGCGGTGAAGCATACGCCGGTGCAGTTCGCTATTTTGCAGGGGACTGTGTCGCGAATGAAGCAAACGCCTTACGGGCAGCTGATCGTGGAGCTGCTAGGCGAGGATCGCGAGATCGATAACGTCGTTGCGGCTCTGCGGAAGGAAGGGCTGGAGGTGGATACGCTATGATGATGAGCTTCGAGAACGTGCGCTGGGATGAAATTTGGGAGGCTACCAAGGATACGCTGTATATGTTGACGGCCTCGCTCCTGTTCACCATTATTTTAGGCTTGATCATGGGTGTCGTGTTGTTCCTGACCTCGCGCAGGCAATTGCTGCAGCAGCAGATTGTATATGGCGTCTTGTCGTTTATCGTGAACATTTTGCGCTCGGTGCCGTTCGTCATATTGATGATTATGATTATGCCGATTACGAAATGGATTACGGGAACGTCGCTTGGCGTGGAAGGTTCGATTCCGCCGCTTGTCGTTGCGGCGACGCCGTTCTTCGCTCGGCTGGTTGAGACATCGCTGCGCGAGGTGGACCGCGGCGTAATCGAGGCGGCGCAGGCAATGGGCGCCTCCAAATGGGATATTGTGCGGCGCGTGCTGCTAAGCGAAGCTCGGCCCGGATTAATGGCTGCGGTGACGATTACGGCAGTGACGCTTGTATCGTATACGGCGATGTCGGGCGTGATCGGCGGCGGCGGATTGGGCGATCTTGCCCTTCGTTACGGCTACCAGCGCTTCCAAACCGACGTCATGCTCGTAACGGTTGTGCTGCTCATCGTCCTGGTGCAATTGCTCCAGATGGCGGGCGACGCGCTTGTTAGCCGCTATAGCCGGAAATAAGGAATAAAGTAGAAATATGGAGAGAAGCTACATTCATAGGAGGGCTAGAGATGAAAAAAACAGGATATATCTTTGTCATGCTGATGCTCGTGCTTGCTTTGGCCGCATGCGGACAAAACAAAAATAACGGTAACGGAGCAGAGCCAACCGATAATGCCGGCAATGCAGGCGAACAGCCAGAAAAAGTGAAGCTGAAGGTCGGCGCATCGCCTGTGCCGCACGCCAAAATATTGGAGGTCGTGAAGCCGCTGCTCGAGAAGGAGGGCATCGAGCTCGAAATCATCGAATTCAATGATTATGTGCAGCCGAATACGCAGCTCTACGAGAAGCAGATCGACGCGAACTTCTTCCAGCACACGCCTTACCTCGAGCAGTTCAACAAGGATAAAGGCTATGATCTCGTTAACGTAGCGGGCGTTCATATCGAACCGTTCGGCGCTTATTCGAAAAAAATCAAAACCATCGATGAATTAAAAGATGGCGCGAAAGTCGTCATTCCGAACGATCCGTCGAACGGAGGACGCGCATTGGCGCTGATGGCCTCGAACGGCTTGATTAAGCTGAAGGCAGACGTCGGCGTGAACGGAACGGTCGGCGACATTACGGAAAATCCGAAGAAGCTGGACATTAGAGAGGTAGAAGCAGCGACGCTGCCTCGCGTGCTGGACGAGGTCGATCTGGCGCTTATCAACACGAACTACGCCCTTGAAGCCGATCTTGTGCCGACAACTGATGCCCTGTTCATCGAAGGCAGCGACTCGCCTTACGTGAACATCCTCGTGTCCCGTCCCGATAACAAGGATTCGGATGCAATCAAGAAGCTTGCAGCCGCCCTTCAGTCGTCGGAAGTGAAGAAGTTTATTGAAGATACGTACAAAGGCTCGATCGTTCCTGCATTTTAACGGATGATTGAAGCAAGCGTCCACCCTAGCGGTGGGCGCTTTTTTTTGTTGAATCCGCTCTAGTATCATTCTAGGCAACTAATTAGTCTTGTGCCAAGCGAGCCGGCTGTTTAGTTCGATATCAGGCAACTAAACGTGCTAGTTTGGTAAGTTAGTGGCGAATCGGCACAATTAGTTCGATGAAGGGCAACTATCGAGCTCGTAACTGAGTGGCAACTGAGATTAGTTCGACGAAATGCACCTATTGAGCCATTTATCCGGCGGTGAGCAGCGGCACGCTCCAAAAACCGGCTAATCCGCTATCGTGTTTACTACATCTGAAGAATGTTTAATTACTCAATATCGATAAAGCGTAAAGTAAATCTTTCAAATTGGAGATAAAAACTTCCGATAGGCGTTATTCTTATACAACCGGTTTCGATCATAGAGTAGAGTCATTTTGGAGGCGGGTGTCATTTACTAGACTTGCCCTTCATATAATCTATCACATGGATGAAAATCATTATGATGATGGTAGAGAAAGGTGGCAATGTCAATGCGGCGGACGATGCAGGCGGCTATTTGCGTAATTGTAGTATGGTTCACGATGTTCGAGCTTGGAGGATGGGCAGTGTACAAAGGGGAAGCGGCTGTAGAGGCGACGGCGGTCGAGCTGACGGCTGCCGCGCCTGCTGCTCCTATTACGATTACGCATACCGAGAAGCAGCCGCTGCTCGCAAAGCCGGCCGCTTATGAGTCTGCTGACGACGTGGAGATAGAGCAGGCTGTTGGGAAGAAAGAGCCAGACGCGCAAACGAAGCCGTCTGCAATCGATAGTAAGCCCGTTGTACCTGTAACGACTAAGCCAAGCGGCAAAACCGTCTATTTGACGTTCGACGACGGTCCAAGCCAGCATACGGAGCAGGTGCTTGATATTTTGAAAGCTGAAGGCATTAAAGCGACATTCTTCATGCTTGGAGAGCAGGTTGAGCAGCAGCCCGATATTGCGAGGCAGGTGCTTGCGGAAGGCCATGCCATCGGCAATCATTCCTATAATCATAAATACGAGAAGCTGTACGGCAGCTTCGCCGTATTCGCGGAGCAGGTAATGAAGGCGGACGATGCCATCTTCGCCGCAACCGGCGTCAGAACGCCGCTGTTCCGTGCACCAGGTGGGACTTACAGCAACTTCGACCAAGGGTATTTTGACGCGATGGCAGCAGCAGGTTATATCATACACGACTGGAATGTAGATAGCGGCGATTCCAAGCGGCGCGGCGTGCCGTCTTCTGAAATTATCGCAACGGTGAAGGGCTCGAAGCTTGCGGACAGCTTGAACGTGCTGCTGCACGACGGGGGAGGGCATGAAGAGTCAGTGAAGGCGCTGCCTGCGATCATTGCTTATTATAAGGAAAAAGGCTACTCGTTCGCGCCGATTACGACAGCGGTGACGCCGATCCACTTTTCATTGGCCAAAAAGCTGAAGTGGAGCAGACCTGCCGTGAAGGAGAGCGAGAAGGCGGCGCTTGTGCTTTATGCGGAGCAGCTTGGCAGAGATCGGATGACGTTGCCGCAGCCGGCTCATACGGAGCCGAATCTTATCCTCCATAGAGGCGAGGAGCAGCTGGTGTTGTCCCCGGAGGAGTATTCCTTAAGCAAAGGCTCGATCAAGGTGTCACTTGCAAAGCTGACCGAGTGGATCGGCGGCACTGCCGAGCTTGATCCGGATAGCGGCGTCGTGGAAGCTTATTATAACGGCGAGCGTATCTATTGGCTGACCGACTTCGCTCTTGGCGGGGCGAAGGGGAGAGACGAGGCGGCCATYGTTCCTGTCCGTTCCACGCTTCAGAAATTCGGTCTAGCAATTGAGAATTATGTCTATAACGCGGAACGACGCGAGATTTGGGTAAAATAGCGGCCGAATCCGATTCTAGCAGGTCTAAAGCGAGAGTAAGCTGGGGACACTGAAAAATAGATAGATTTATTTTTCAGGAGGCGAATTATATGATGAATGCTCCCCAATTGTCCGAGGAAGAAGATAAACTGCCGCATAGCCACTGGGCTGAACCGCCTCAAGTGTTATTGAATCGATTGCTAGTGAAGGTAGAGAGTGTCTTGCTAGGCAAACAAGACGTCATTAGACATACGCTTATCGCGCTGCTGGCGGGAGGGCATGTGCTGCTGGAGGATGTGCCAGGCGTTGGCAAAACGATGCTCGCGCAAGCTTTCGCCCGCGTTGTCGGCGGTGATTTCAAGCGCATACAGTTCACGTCGGATATGCTGCCGGCCGATGTCATCGGGGGCGTCGTCTGGGATGCGCGCTCGAGCGAGCTCGTATTCAGGCCTGGACCGATTATGGCGAACGTCGTGTTGGCTGATGAGATTAACCGTACTTCTCCGCGTACGCAATCCGCGCTGCTTGAAGCAATGGAGGAGCGGCGAATCAGCATAGAAGGGAAGACGCGCAGGCTTCCTGTTCCGTTCATGCTCATTGCGACGCAAAATCCGCTTAGCTTCGAGGGAACGAATACGCTGCCTGAGGCGCAGCTTGACCGGTTCATGATGCGGCTGTCGATCGGCTACCCGGCAGCGGCGGAAGAGAAAAAGCTGCTTGAGCAGTATGCCGACCGGAAGCGGGTCGAGCCAGAGCGGCTGCGGCCGGTTATTGCAACGCAGGAATGGCTTCAGATGCAGGCGGAGGCGCGCCAGACGCATATGCATCCGGCTTTAATTGAATATATGGTGCAGGTGGCGGCGGTAACGAGACGAGCGCCAGAGGTGCTGCTTGGACTTAGTCCTCGCGCTTTGCGAGACTGGCTGCGCGCTGCGCAGGCAAGCGCATATGTAGACGGACGCGGTTATGCGATTCCCGATGATGTGCTGGCAACGGCGGAAGCCGTCCTTCCGCATCGGCTTGCGATGCGTTATGTTGCATCCTCTAGCGCGCCCGATGCGCTCACCGTCATTAAGCGGGCGATTCGTGAAGTTCCTTGGCCGGCAGCGGCTGTCGGCGTAAGCGCAGCGCAAGGGGCTGGGAGGCGCAGATGAGCACTCGCCTGGATTCAGATGCGCTTATTGACGAGGATGAGATCATTTCTATTCGCGCTTATCGCACGAAGTGGTGGCTGTGGTGCCTGATTGCAGTCGGCTGGGGCTGCTCGGTTGCGGCAGTTATGATACGCGGCGGAGCGGTGGAATGGTTCATGGCGGCCGTGCTTACGATGATCAGTCTAATAAGCGGACTCATGCCGGCGCTTGCTGCCGCGGGGCTCAGCGCTGTTCGCAGCGTTGACGGAGTCATGCTGAGAGACGGCGGAGAGGCTGGCGTAAGGCTGTCGATTGCCCGGCGTGCGGCAATTCCGTTCATATGGGTCGCAGTACGCGAGGAAATCGCCAACGCTTATACGATGAAGGAAAGCCGCGTCGCATACGGGGCGGTATTCATTCCCCTCATGGAGAAGGACAAGGAGCTCGTATATAAGCTGCGCCGATTGCGGCGAGGAAGTCATTCCTTCGCGCCGATGTCGGTGACGGTTGGCGACTGGCTCGGTTTAACTGCCATTACGAAGCGAATGGACTGTCACTCGGAAGCGATTACCGTTTTGCCTGCCTTGCCTGCCTTGGAGCAAATAGACGAGGCTGATCGAGCTGCGCAAAAAGCAGCGGATGGCTCGGAGACGGTCTATACAGGTACGGGACGGGACGTAGGAGCGAATGCGCGCGAGGATAGGGCAGCTATAGCGAAAACGGCCGGAATCGGGCCTGACAGCCGGCCCTATCGTGACGGCGACTCGCTGCGTCATATGGACTGGCGGTCAGCGGCGAAGGGAAGAGGCTTGCAGACGAAGCTGCACAGCCAAGAAACACCGGCTGGCACATGCATTGTATTGGATACGTGCGCGGCAGGTTATGACGGAAATGACCGGTTATTCGACGCTTGCGCGGGCTGGGCGGCGCTTGCTGCTGAGCAAGCTGCAGTTACTGGAGCACAGGTGACGCTTCTAATGCAGCAAGGAGCAGGTATTAGCGCTGTTCGTTCGGGATTGGAAGGAGACGGCTTGACGCGCGTATCGGAGCTGCTGCTCGCGATGTCGCGCGCGAAGTGCGACAGCGGAGAGTCGATAGCGGCATTGCTGCTGCATGAGGAGCAGCTTATAGAGCGGGACGGCGCGATGCTTGCTTTTACCGGCGATTGGCGAAGCGGCAAGCAGTGGGGAGATTTGGCCGCTTATGCAGCATCCAAGAGCTGCAGGCTGGAGCTGTTCATCGCCGTACAGAGCGCTGTGCCGACTTTCGCGATGGGAGAGCAGCAGAAGTGGCTGGAGAGCAGCGGCGTGAAGGTGACATGGCTGCACATTCCGGCAATCATGAATGAGCTTCCTTTTGCAGAGGAAGGGGGCGAGCTGCATGTCTACGCCTAAATCTAATGCGGAAAGCAAATGGAGTGGAATAAAGCGGGGCGCAGCTTCGGCTTCTGATCGCAGTATCACGACGGATGAGCACTCATTGCCCTATAGAGCTGTGACGAGCCTGTTATTGTTTGGTTTGCTTGCGGAGTGGCTGCTCCCGTGGACGGATGCTGGCGAATGGGCGGCCATTTATCATCCGATGGCGCTGCTTGCTGTTATCGGCTGCGTACTCGCGGCAGGATTATTCCGTATGCCGATGGCGGTGACGATTACGTTCAGCGTCGTGCTCTGCGTGTTCGCTCTTGCTTTCATGTATAAGGGCGATAGTGAGGGTATGCTCGAGTGGTTATTGGGGTTTCCCGAGCTGCTTGGCGACGACTTCGCGATGATGGCTAACAACGGCTTGTGGGCGATGTCCGGAGAGCTTCGCACGCTTATGCTGCTTGCAGGCTGGGCGATGCTCGCACCGGCGCTTCAAGCGCTGCTATGGCTGCGCCAGACGGCAATCGGACTTGCCGGCATTACGGCAGGTTACTTAATCGTGCTTCATGCTTGGTTGGGTATTGATGTCATGGGCGGCTTACTTCGCACCGTTGCGGAAGGGCTGCTGCTTGGCGCTATCGTAACAGTCCCGCGAGCAAAACGTATTTTGGAGGCGGGAATAGGCGCGGTGAAACGTCTGGATACGGGCTGGCTGACGGGTTCATTATTCCTGGTGGTTACGATCATTGGTTGCGGCTTGTTGTTCGCCGGAGGCAAGGAGACGACAATGGCACCTGCCGGTTGGACACAATCGTTATCGCAGAAGATCGAACATGCCGTGAACGCGCTTGGCAGTCAAGGCGGTGGTTCCACGCCAACGTTTCAACGAGCTGGCGGCTTCGTGTCAAGCAGCGGGTTGACCGGCTACGGCTTTGACGACAGCCAACTGGGAGCTCCTCTGCGGAAGGACGGGCGTATTATTTTTACGGGTAGCTCACCGGTTGCTGCATATTGGCGGGGCGAATCGAAAAATTTGTATGACGGCAGAGGGTGGAGCAATGATTGGAGCAACGTGACGCTTATGCCGGTAAGGAAGTCTTCGGATGAAGATGCAGCGCAAGCTGTCCAGTCGAACGAAATTGGCGATGAAACGGTCATTCGGCAGATGATCGTCTGGCAGGAGTCTGTTGCTGCCATGCCGTTGTTTGCTTCGGGCAGCGACAGCCGGGTTACGGAGCTGATCGCTTCCGATCCGCGCAGAAAGCTCGGCAGCTTCATGTATAACGAACGAACCGATTCGCTGTATGCGCCGTCGCAATCGACGAAGGTGGAGCGATATACAATTGAAAGCGTAATGCCGGTAACAGACGGCGTAAAGCTGCGTGCGTTAAGCGAATACGAGGACGGACAGATGGCGGAGTATGGTGGTGAAGAGGCTGCGGCATCCGGACTGGATGAGGATCTAGAGCCTTATTTGCAGCTGCCGGAATCGTTGCCGGGCCGTGTCGTAGCGCTTGCATCCGAAGTCGCGGGCGGAGGCGTAACGAGCCGTTTCGATCAGGTGACCGCGATCGAAGATTATTTGCGTACGAGCTATACGTATTCGCTTGCAGACAGTACGGTACCGCCTGCGGGCGCCGACTTTGTCGATTACTTTCTGTTCGAGCAGCGAAGCGGCTATTGCGTCCACTTCTCCTCGGCGATGGTTGTCATGCTGCGGACGCAAGGCATACCCGCTAGATGGGTGAAGGGTTTTACGTCTGGCACTAAATTGGCGGACGATTCCTCGGCCGTGAGTGTGAGTGCTGGAGCTGCCGGCGGTTCAGAAGAGGATGCAAAGGCGGGCAACGGCGGCGTTCAGCTCGCTAACTACGCCGTCAGCGCTTCGGATGCGCATGCGTGGGTGGAAGTATTTTTCCCAGGCGCAGGCTGGGTGCCGTTCGATCCGACGCCGGGGTTCACCGGCGTCATGTCGGATGCGGATGCGGCGGCGATTAGCGCCGCATCGGGCAGTGGCGGCGCGGTTGGCGTCAGCGCCGGCGATATAGGCGAGGCGAGCTCGCCGTGGATGGCGGGCGCAGCCCGCTCGTTCGAGACGGCGGCGGAACGCGCTGCCTCGGCAGTTGCGCGAGCGGCGGATGCGCTCGCGGGGGCGGCGCAGAGCGCCGCCAAGGGCGCGGCGGCAGAGCCCGCCGCTGCCAGCGCCGCAGGCGCGGCTGTGCTGGCGCTGGCGTTAGCAGCGCTGGCTGCCGCGCAGCGGCAACGGCTGCGCCTGGCGCTGGCGCTGCGCCGCTATGGCGCGGCCCACGCCGGCGTTGCTCGGCGCGGCGGCGCAGCAGCACAGTCGCCACCGGCGCCGACGCTTGCGCCGCGCAGCCAAAGCGGTCGCGGCCGCGCATCGGCCTCGCCCGGCGGCGAAGAGACGCGCCTGCGCGAGCGCTTCGCCGCAGTCGCTGCGGCGCTCGCGCCGCTCATGCATCGCCGTCTCGGCGAGCGCGCGCCGCATCAGACGGCGCGACAATACGCAGCCGCAGCCGAGTACGGCTTAGCGGCAGCCCAGCAGGACGCTCTCCGCCAGATGACACTCTGGCTGGAGCAAGCGCAATTYGGCCGGCCGGGCCTCTGGTCCGGCGCGCCGATACCTGCGGAGCTGCGCGCTGTGCTGCGCACGCTCATCAAGCAGCCGCCGAAGGAGAATGTTCCTTCGGCAGACACCACGCCCCGCCACGCGAATCAATAATCGCGGCGTTGGCGCACAACCAAAAGGCCGTCCACGAGCAATCGGTGGACGGCCTTTCGTTCTGCTTCGCAGAAGGGACAGTACGGACTCAAATGACACGTATAGTCCATTTCACGTCCAATCGTCCTGCTTACGGACACCAGCGGCGCTAACAACACACAAAACAAGTCTGGTTTGGAGTGTAAAAGCCAAATTAGAGCTTCTCAGGTCCACAACACGCACAAACATACTCAAAAACCACAATTAGCGCGTCTACGGTCCGTAAACAAACCAACCCACGCGTGCGCCATACGCTCACTGCCCAAACTAACCCATCTCCAACACCCCAAACATTGCCAATTCGCACCTGCGAACGCATTCGCCTTGACTCGCTTAAACCCCCTTATATATAATTACTACATCTATTGAGGGAGGCTCGGTAATGACTAAGCAAAATGAAATCATCGTTGTTCTCGACTTTGGGGGACAATACAACCAACTAATTGCACGCCGTATTCGTGATTTGGGCGTATACAGCGAGCTGCTGCCTTACAACACGTCGGTGGAGCGGATCCGCGAATTGCAGCCTAAAGGCATCGTATTCTCGGGAGGACCGGCTAGCGTTTATGAGGAAAATTCACCGCTTGTAGATCCAGCGATTTATGATCTGAACATTCCAATCTTCGGTATCTGCTACGGCATGCAAATGATGTCGCACCAGCTTAACGGCAAGGTTGAACGCGCAGGCAAGCGCGAGTACGGCAAAGCCGAAGTTGACTTTGTGGAAGGCTCGCAAATCGGCTTCGGACTCGACAAAGTACAAACGGTATGGATGAGCCATGGCGACCATGTCGTTGAACTGCCTGAAGGCTTCCAAGTCGACGCAAGCACGGAGCATGCTCCCGTTGCGGCGATGAGCAACGCGGACCGCAAGTTCTTCGCGGTGCAATTCCACCCGGAGGTGCGTCATTCGGAGTTCGGCACGGATATGATCCGCAACTTCCTGTACCACATCTGCGACTGCGACGGCAACTGGTCGATGACGTCGTTCATTGATGATACGATTCAAGAGATTCGTAATCAAGTCGGCGACAAAAAAGTGCTTTGCGCCCTCTCCGGCGGCGTTGATTCCTCCGTTGTAGCGATCCTGCTGCACAAAGCAATCGGCGATCAGCTTACGTGTATGTTCATCGACCACGGCATGCTGCGCAAAGGCGAAGCAGAAGGCGTTATGGAAACCTTCGTAGGCAAATTCGATATGAAAGTTCTTAAAATCGATGCGCAGGAGCGTTTCCTTAGCAAGCTGAAGGGCGTAGACGACCCTGAACAGAAGCGTAAAATTATCGGCAACGAATTCATTTACGCGTTCCAAGAAGAGTCGGACAAGCTGGAAAACTTCGAGTTCCTAGCACAAGGCACTCTCTACACGGATATCGTAGAGAGCGGTACGGCTACTGCGCAAACGATCAAATCCCATCATAATGTCGGCGGCTTGCCGGAAGACATTAAGTTCAAGCTCGTTGAACCGCTTAAAGCGCTGTTCAAGGACGAAGTTCGTAAAGTCGGCGAAGAGTGCGGCTTGCCGGAAGCGATCGTATGGCGTCAGCCGTTCCCAGGTCCGGGTCTTGCGATCCGCGTGCTTGGCGAAGTGACGGAAGATAAGCTTCATATCGTACGCGAATCCGACGCTATTCTTCGTGACGAGATCGCGAAAGCGGGTCTTGACCGCGAGATTTGGCAGTACTTCACGGCGCTTCCGAACATGAAGAGCGTTGGCGTAATGGGCGATGCTCGTACGTACTCGTACACAGTAGGCATCCGCGCGGTTACTTCGATCGACGGCATGACGGCTGACTGGGCTCGTATCCCTTGGGACGTGCTCGAGAAAATCTCCGTCCGTATCGTCAATGAGGTCGACAACGTTAACCGTATCGTTTATGACATAACATCGAAACCGCCAGCTACCATCGAGTGGGAGTAAATATAGAGAGCGTGAAAGTCTTATTTATAAGGCTTCCACGCTCTTTTTTTTGTTTATCCGCAACATTTTGCAACCAGTCCAAATTCCAAATTTATTTACTCTTCTTTACCACATATTCCTGCCACACAAAGCTGCCGTCATCTTGTTTTCTCTTCTCAAAACTGGAGTATTTGCCTGAAACCGTATCATACTTCAGAACAGGTATTGTTTTGCTCACACGAGTATCACCGTCGATATAGAAGTGGCTTTGCTTGTCCCAAAAAACCTTATCATTATCGGCTTTTCCGGTGATTTCAGATGTCGATATATGCCCTGCAATGACGTCCTTTAAGAATTTGCCTGTTGTATGAGGGTATTTGTTGCAAAAATAATAGTTTTCCGATCCCCATTTCCACAATTCCTCTGCTTCTTCATCAATGCCGGCATGGACAAAGATCTGCTTTTCAGTTTCATAATAGAATGGCAAGCCTCTGAGCCAAGTAATAATAGCAGTATCATGAAATAAACTGGCTTTGGATCGTATATCCTCTAAAAACATGAATTCGTGATTGCCGGCCAAAACGATAACTTGATCTTTGTAGTTCTCTTGCAGTTCTTTGATGAAATATAGGATGGTAACATCCTGCGAATGTATGTCTATGTAGTCACCCAATAAAATCAATTGGTTCTCTCCGCTCCAATCAATTAAGCTTAGCGTTTCTTTGAATAGAGCTAATTCCTCATGGATGTCTGACATTGCGTAGATATATGCCATGTGCAATCCTCCCGCTATAAAGTTGAGCGTAGAAAGTCCGATTTCAAAACAGTGGGAAGTAGAAGTGATATGCTATGGGTTGATCCGTATCGGATGGTATAGGTTTGTCAGAGGAGTGCTGCTCGCGATATTAACTCCAAGCTTCTGAAAAACCAGCAACAACTTTTACTAAGTACTCATATGTAAAACCCCGTTTACCGGGATACTGTTTATCTGCAATGACTTTTAATCGTTTGTACAAATCCGAATCTTGTGGCATCTTATTTCTGACCGCATGAATGGAATCTTCTTTTGCATCGTTGCTGAAAGTAGCATGCTCAATACGGAAATGGTTCAGAATAAGCCATTCAATAGGCTCGGAAGCCTTTACAAAAGGTTCGATTTTTTTTAATGACTCTAAATTTTCTTCGGCCCATAAATACCAGTTGTTGAGAATTTTCTTGGCGGTTGGTATATAAACTTTGCATTCCATGACGGTTTCAAGTTCTTTCACGAAATCCTCAAATTCAGAATCATACTCTACACCTTGCGTTTTATTTAAGTTTTGAGTTTGGAAGTAGGTTATTCGTGATTTGTACATTTGGTTGATCCCATGACAATTTGTTTCCACATACTTGATTGTCTTAATCATTTCACTTGATTTCATATTTTTCCTCCTCGATCTATTGTGATTTACTTTACTGTTGCTTTGAAATATCCTCGTTCATTTCAAGCAATTTTGCAGCTTTCAAAATCAACCGAACCACGAATGATTTATGAACCCTTGCAACATGAAAGATATCTTTGAAATCCACTTGCAATTCTTCAATGCATTTTAAAACGGAGAGCTCAAGATTAAGCGTCGTACTATAATCGATTTCACCTTTTTCGCTGCTTTGATATTCATATGGAACTTTAGCATCTCTAACCTTTTCCCAGTTAACCGATTTTCTAATCGGAAAAACTTCTCTTACTTTTTGATTAATGATKTATCCATAAGTAGGGGAAACTCCCTCAGCCTTCTCCATTTTTTGTTTTTCCATTCGAAGAATGACTTCGGCTTCATGACTTAGTCTCATTTGTATTCGCATTGGAATATCTCCTTTCAGTAGACTACGAAGTCTATGTGACTACGTAGTCTACTATACTGCGTTGCCGCATGTTTGTCAAACCTTTTGTAACAATAAAAAAATACTCTCTTTATGTGCGTTGTTACGCAAATAGAAGGGAGTATTTTTTCCTGTATGAAATCCAATCAAACTGCAATTTTGGTTTCATTCGGCTCTGATTAGTTTAAATTCCCGTAGTTGTGCGAGAGCTTTTGGGAGAGGACAGCGACATTTCTCTGACCGGATACGATCAGCCACACGAGCTGGGCGATTAGAATAATGATGACCAGGTAGTCGTACAGGTGCGTGCTTGGGGTATTGCCCGTGAAGTTAATGAAGTTATGCAGGCCGTGAAAAATGATCGTTAACCAAATCGCGCGATGTTTAGCAACGAGTAGGGCAAGGACGAATCCGAGAATGAACGCATAGACGATTTGGAGTATCGTATCCTGCATGGACTGGCCGCCAAGCGCCTGCAGTGCATGCGTTATGCCGAAGAGAACGCTGGATACGCCAACCGCGATGGCTTTGCCCTTCTGCATCAACGCCCGCAGCATAATGCCACGGAACAGCGTCTCTTCAACAAATCCAACCAGGAATAGCTGGGATAGAAGCATATAGACAAAATAGGAAGCAGGCTGCGCTTGAAAGCCATGATTTGCGATCATCAGGACAATTAAGATAAGCAGCAACGGCAGGTAGTCTGCCCATTGTCTGGCCGTCAGGCTGCGAAGGCTGCCGAAATAGAACATGCTCCATCTATTGGTCACGGACAAGTAGATCAACAGAAACAAAGCGATGGGCACAAAGCCAAGAAACGGAGCGAGCGGATGCGTCATTTCCGTTATGGAGACATAAGCGCTGCCGCCGGCGACGCACACGATTAAGGCAAGCTCGATCAAAATCAGGATTAGATAGGGACGTTTCACCGCATAGTCGTTTTGTGTTTTCATGTTAAAACTCCTTTTTGTTCATAATTTGTTTGAGCCATTCATTCTCCATTTGAAAAAATTGCAGACCGTAATGCACCGTAGAGACGCGGTAGTAGTACTGATCCTTATTTTCAAGCTGCTCCAGCTCTTTGGACACAATGGCCTGAACCGCGTTCATCTGCTTGATTTGAAGCTCTATGGAACGCTGATAGTCGCTTAGGTTGCGTTGCCTTGTCTCTTCATCGAGATAGTCGTAGAAAAAGATCTTGACCATATATTCGCGTTTGTTCGACTTAAGCGGCTCACGCAGCCATGTGATGAAATGCCGCTGCCCCTTCTCGGTTACGGCGTACAGCTTCTTGTTCTTACTGTCATTCGTTTCCTCCTCGGTAACATAAGCCTCATCCACGAGACGTTTTAATGCCGGATACAGACTTCCATAGCTCATTTTGTAAAAGATGCCGATCGTCTGCTCCGTAACCTTTTTAATATCGTAGCCGCTCATTTTCCCCTGTATAAGCATGCCAAGCGTAACAAGTTCAATCATGGAATGTCGTTCGCTCCTTTTTATAAAAATATATCCATTTGATATATCCATTTGATACATTTAATTTAGCCGATTTCCCTTTTGTTGTCAATAAAGTATTTTGATCAGTTTCTTACCTGGCAATGAAACGCTATCTCGGCTCTGCTATAATCAAGGGATTAGCAATAAGATAACGGGGGAGAACGCCGCGATGAACAGTCCATCTACGACGATTACAAAGGATGAAATAAGATTTGATCCATCCTTTCCTATGACGATTACGCAGACGCGCGGCGTGAGTCCGACCTTTCAACGGCTGCATTGGCACAAGGCGCTTGAAATTAATTACATACGAGAGGGAAGCGGCTATTACCTTATCAACGGCAATCGCTACGACTTCCAGCAAGGCGATATTGTGCTGATCCACTCGAATGACCTGCATCGGGCTTTCGAATCGGAAGGGCTTGTTATGACCATCGTGATGTTTGATCCTGCCTACTTGGCACTGGAGCACCGGTATGACAGGGAGCTGCTGCTTCCCTTCCGCGAGCTTGGCGCATCGCTCGAATACGTGTTGGACCGGGACCATCCGCAGTTGCCAAGGCTGCAAGAGGCAATCGCGGTCATGTACGATGAAAACGCGCGCAAGGAAGCCCATTACGAGACGATCGTCCGGGCACAGCTTATTCAGTTTGTTGCGCTTGCAGGCCGCTACTTCATGAGGAGAGAGAGCGGCGGGAGCCAACCGCTCCGGGGAATGGAGACCATGCGGGAAGTGCTTCATGCGATCGAAGCCGATTATGCGAGGCCATGGACGCTGCGTTCACTGTCCGAGCTCGCCCATCTCAGCCCATCGCGATTCAGTACGCTGTTCACGCAGGTGGTAGGAACGTCGCCGATGGATTATTTGATTCAGCTTAGGCTGGCGCATGCTGCAAGCTTAGTGCGGGAGAGCGATATGAAGATGATTGAGGTGGCCGAGGCTTGCGGCTTCCGCAACTTGTCCAACTTCAATCGCCTGTTCAAGCACTATTTCGGCCTATCGCCGTCTTCGTTGCGAAGAGGGTGAAAACAGTAAGATAGTATCATTGCATCGCGCCATTGCAGGAGAGCGCGGTGCTTTTTTGTTATATGATAGTCGTAACAAAAGAACGAAAGTAACGATCATTCGGAGCACGATGCCCGGTACTTGATATTCGGCTCGATACTTCGATCAGATAAAGGATGTGAGATTCATTTTATTTCTAGGCGTAGATGCGGGAGGCACCAAGACACACGCTTTGCTCGTCGATGAAGCAGGCCGTGTGCTCGGCCAAGGATATGCGGGCAACGGCAACCATCAGACGGCATTCGCACAGGCTGGAGTGCATATCGACAAAGCGTGCGGGGAGGCGCTGCAGGCGGCAGGCGTGACGAAGGAGCAGGTGGACTTCGCCTACTTCGGTCTTGCCGGTGCCGACCGAGAGCCGGATTATGTTATATTGCGCCCGATGATCGGGGCGCTTGGCTTCGGGCAGTACGCGATTGCATGCGATACCATGATTGGCATGCGGGCGGGAACGACCCGCTCCTATGGGGCGGTCATCATTAGCGGTACGGGCTTTAATGCCGCGGCCCGCAATGCGAAGGGTGAGGAGCTGCAATACGGCGGCTTCGGCTACTTGTTCGGCGACGGGCAAGCTTCGGGCTCCGATCTGGCGATTCATGCGTTCCGCAGCGCGATACGCGGATGGGAAGGCAGGGAGCAGTCAACACTGCTGAGCGACATCGTTCCGAAAGAGCTAGGTTATCTTTCGGTGAAGGCGATGTATGATGATGCGCTGGATAACGGCGTCCGACCGCCGAGAACGCTTGGCAAGCTGGTGTTCCAAGCCGCCGCTCAAGGCGATGCGGTGTCGATTCGTATTTTGCAGCAGGCGGGACATGAATTGGCGGTTTCGGTTAATGCGCTCATTAAGCGGCTCGGCATGCAGCAGGATGTATTCGATGTGGTGCTGACGGGCAGCGTGCTGTCGCGAGGCGCAACGAATCATATGGTTGAAGCGATCAAGAAATCGGTTGGCGAGATTGCGCCAAATGCGAGCGTCGTGAAGCTATCGGTCGATCCTGTCGTTGGTGCGGTCATGAGCGCAATGGATCAAGCGGGTATTACGATCGATGAGGCGTTGGATAAGGCGCTTAGGCAGATCACGTTCCAATAAGTATCAATTAAGTATTTACCATATCCATTACGGGGAGGATAATCGCTATGAACAAACAAGGCTTGAAAATCGCAGTCATCGGGGGCGGCTCTTCTTACACGCCCGAGATCGTTGAAGGCTTCATTAACAAATACAATGAGATGCCTATTCGCGAGCTATGGCTCGTCGATATTGAAGAGGGCAAGCATAAATTAGAAATCGTTGGCGAGCTAGCAAAACGTATGGTGGAGAAGTCAGGGCTTCCGATCAAAGTGATGCTGACGCTCGATCGGCGCGAGGCGATCGCGGGCGCAGACTTCGTTACGACGCAAATGCGTGTCGGCTTGCTTGCAGCAAGACGCCGCGACGAGCACATTCCAATCTCGCACGGCGTGATCGGTCAAGAAACGACAGGGCCGGGCGGAATGATGAAGGCGCTGCGCACGGTTCCCGTTATTTTGGACATTTGCCGCGATATCGAGGAGTTGGCGCCGGACGCTTGGCTGCTCAACTTCACGAATCCTGCGGGCATCGTGACCGAAGCGGTACTGAAGCATAGCAAGGTGAAGACGGTTGGCCTTTGCAATTCGCCAATCAACTTCCAAAAATTTGTCGCGAAGGAGTACGGCGTATCGGAGCGCGAGGTGTTGCCCGAATTCGTAGGCATTAACCATCTGCACTGGGTGACGGCCGCTTATGTGAACGGAGAAGACAAGCTGGAAGAGATGATCGAGGGCGGCAGAAACTACTCGGCAACAAATGTGACGGCCTTCGATTGGGATTATGATTTCTTGTCGTCGCTTGGCGCGATACCGACTTATTATCTGCGATATTTCTACATGACCGATGTTATGTATGCGGAGATGAAGGAGTCAATGGAGAAGAACGGTACCCGCGCGGAAGTTGTAAGCCGTGTCGAAGCGGAGTTGTTCGAGTTGTACAAGGATGTGAATCTAAGCGAGAAACCAAAGCAATTGGAGAAGCGCGGCGGTGCGTATTATTCCGAAGCTGCTGTTAACTTGATGCATTCCTTGTATACCGACAGACGTGATATTCAGACGTTGAACGTTCGCAATAACGGCATTATTCCGTTCCTCCCCGAGGACGCGAGCATTGAGGTGAACTGCGTCGTGACGGCGCAAGGCCCGATCGCTTTGCCTCCGCAGCGCGTTCCCGAGCAAATTAAAGGGCTGCTGCATGCGGTCAAAACGTACGAATCATTGACGATAAAAGCGGCTGTAACGGGTGACAGAGGCATTGCGCTGCAGGCGATGGTCCATCATCCGCTTGTTCCAAGCATCGCCGTAGCGAAGCAATTGCTGGACGAGATGCTGGAGAGCAATAAAAGCTACTTGCCGCTATTTTTTGCGAAATAAAAAAGAAATTCATATGGAAATCGCCAGCCCTTGCCTGAGCTTCTCGGCAGGGGCTTTTTTGTATTCATCCTCATGCAAAATGGTCGCTTATAGGTCTACAGTATTGCATTTCACTCGAAAATTTAATTTTGTCTTATATTGGATTTTTTGAAGAAATCGTATGATTCCTGTGTAAAACGATTTTTGGTTAAAAATGCAATATTAAGTTATGAAAGCACTTCCATTTTGTTGGAGGTGAAGGGGGGAACGGCCGATCCACTCAGGGGTCGCACACTTGCCAGGATGGGTAGACAGAACGATATGAAGTCAATCATCTAAAATGACGAGGAGTGTTTTCCATGAAAAAAAGGTATTCGGTTACGATTATGGTTCTCGTGTTGTTCGTATTAAATTCCGCGATTGCTTTCGCCGCTATCGATCCTTACAGCCCGATCGCAACTTCCGCTAACACGGAGCTGAACAGCGACTCCGGCAAGTTTTCCGATGGCAATGGTCCCCGCATTGAGGACAACGAAAACAAAAATATCGGTTATATCGTAGCAGGCAACTATGCCAAATACGGCGAGGTTCAATTCGGCGATGCGGGCGCTTCCAAAGTGAAGATCGAGGTAGCCACACCGTCGGAAAGCGGCACGATCGAGGTTTATACAGGTGCGCCGACAGGCACGCCGATCGCAACGATAGAATATAAGTCGACAGGCGACTGGCAGGCTTACCAGTGGTTCGAAGCGCCGGTTTCCGGCGTGACGGGAACGCAAGACTTGTTCGTTGTATTCGTCAGCGGCGACCTCAACGTGCGCAACGTTCAGTTCGAAGCGGCAGACGGCGCGGCGGCACCGGCGGCGGAAGCCAATCCGAAGACTGGCGATTCAGGCGTCATGCTCTATGTAGCGCTTGCGGCTGGAGCTGCAATGCTCATGGTTGTATCGAGAAAAAAATTCGCGAAGCAATCCTAATAACGAATGACTGATTTAACATAAGCAAGCCAATGAGGATGTCCCTTTGTCATAATGATGGCGAAGGGACGTTCCTGTTAGAGGGCATAGCGGGCTCACGAACGGGGAACGGAGTGAATGCGATGAACGCTTGGTGGGAGACAAGAATACGGCAAGCGCTGCTCGTTATCGGCGCTATTGTCTTTTTGTTTGCGAGCATTCGGATCGCGGACTATTACATGGACGGCTACAAAAACAAGAAGGTGTACGCGGATTTCCGGAGCGCCTATGCCGAGCCGCTCGAGGAGCAGCTTCCCGAGCCAGCAGGGACAACTGCCGGAACATTGGCTGACGAACCGGAGGAGCCCATAATCAATCCGAAGATTGCGGCACTGCAGGAAACGAACAAGGACATTGTAGGCTGGGTCCGCATCGAAGGAACTTCAATCGATTACCCGGTCGTGCAAGGGGAGGACAATGCTTTTTATTTGAAGCATGACGCGGAAGGCGGCAAGAACAAGGCCGGCAGCATCTTTATGGATTACCGCAATGACGCAGGCGGCGATAACCGCAATACGATTGTTTACGGACATTACATGAAAGACGGCACGATGTTCGGGAAGCTGCAAAACTACGAAAGCTGGTGGACGTTCGATCGATTGAAGACGATTGATTTCGAATTGCTGACGGGGGACGAAGAGTGGGTTGTCTTCTCCGCTTATGTAGCCGATCCATCCTTCGATTATATTCGGACAGAGTTTGATTCGGACGAACAGTTTCAGTCGTTTTTGGACGACATTCAGAAGCGGTCGCTTCATCCGTCTAATGTGAAGCTGACGGCAGACGACAAGATTTTGACCCTATCGACCTGCTCCTATGATTACGACAATGCCAGGTTTGTCATTCACGCCGTACGGCGTTGAGGTGCGCAAATCCGTTTTAATTACAAGTTAACGGCTCTATTGCCGGGCAAGGGAGAGATTACGCTGCATGATGGCCAGCAAAGGTAACAGAAGGTCGACCTTAATATACGTGGCGATAAGCGTCGTTGCTTTAGCCGCGCTATTCACTTATTTGTTTTTGACGAAGGACAAGAGTGAGAGCGATCCCGATCACTATCGGGTTCTCGTCTTGAGCAAGACGGATGGCTTTCGGCATGACGCTATAGAAGAAGGAATTGCGGCTATTCGTGTTCTTGGCGAGCAGAACGGCTTCGAGGTGGATGCGACCGAGGATACGTCCGTGTTCACCGATGAGGGACTTGATCCTTATGCGGCAGTCGTCTTCTTGAACACGACGGGAGAAATATTGGGCTTCCAACAGATGGAGGCGTTCGAGCGATATATTCAAGCGGGCAAAGGTTATGTCGGCGTCCACTCCGCTTCGGATACGCTTCATTCCTGGCAATGGTATATGGATCTTGTTGGCGGCATGTTCGTCGATCATCCAGCCGTCGTATCGGCGGAGCTGCAAACCGCGGATCGCGCGCATCCCTCGACGGCCTCGTTAGCTGCCAAATGGACGCATACCGATGAATGGTACAATTTTATGGCTAATCCCCGAGGTGCTGTCCATGTGTTAATGACGGTCGACGAGAGCACGTACGAAGGCGGCAAAATGGGATATGACCACCCCGTTGCGTGGTGTCAAAACTATGACGGGGGCCGCTCCTGGTATACCGGGCTTGGGCATACGAAAGAAAGCTATACGAGCGAGCCGTTTCTGCAGCATCTATTAGGCGGAATTTCCTGGGCGGCCGGCGCGGCGGAAGGCGATTGCGCCGCAACCGTATACAGCTCGGCCAATTACCAGAAGCAGGAGCTGATGACCGGCTTGAGCGCTCCGATCGGACTTGACTTCGCGCCTGACGGGCGCATCTTCTTCATTGAGATTGGCGGAAGCGTTAAGGTGAACGATCCAAAGACCGGCATTACGACGTTATCCGCCAAACTGCCGATCGTTGAAGGCAATGAGCAAGGGCTGCTCGGTATGGCGCTTGATCCGGAGTTCGGCAAGAATAACTGGATCTACTTGTTTTATTCGCCGACCGGCGCGGCCGAGGAGGATGTGCTGTCAAGGTTCGAGGTGAAGGGCGATGAGGTGGACTTAACGACGGAGAAGGTCATGCTGCGCGTGCCTACCCAGCGCAAAGAATGTTGCCATCATGGAGGCAACCTGGAATTCGGGCCTGACGGCAATCTGTATCTGTCGACGGGCGACAACACCAATCCGTTCGAATCAGACGGTTATGCGCCGACAGATGAGCGGGACGGCAGATCAGCCTGGGATGCGAGAGGCACTTCCGGCAATACGAACGATCTAAGGGGCAAAATATTGCGTATCAAGCCCGAGAGCGACGGCACGTATTCGATTCCGGAAGGGAATCTGTTCACGGATGGATCGGGTAAGCCGGAGATCTATGTGATGGGCGTCCGCAACCCGTATCGTATGGGCTTCAGTCCATACGACAACGCACTCTATTGGGGCGACGTAGGTCCGGATGCAGGAGCGCCGAACGTGCTGCGCGGTCCGGTCGGCTACGATGAGATCAACCGGGCGACGGAAGCGGGCAATTACGGCTGGCCGTTCTGCTCCGGCGATAACGAGGCTTACCGCACGTACAATTTCTTGATGCGCGTAGCGGGCAAGGCGCAGGATTGCGCGGCGATCGTCAACGACTCGCCGAATAATACGGGGGCGAAGCAGCTGCCTCCGGCAATTGGAGCAATGGTCTACTACCCTTACGGTCCAAGCGAGAAGTTCCCAGGCATTACGGACGGCACAGGCCGTACGGCAGCCGTAGCCGGCGTGTACAAATATGATCCGGATCATACGAATCCGTTCCGCATGCCGCGCTACTTGGACGGCTCGCTCATCGCATTTGACTTCTCCCGCGAATGGTTCAAGGAAATCAAGTTCGACGACCAGGGCAACCTGATGCAGGTCAATCCGTTCCTTCCGAACATTAACTTCGATCACCCGATCTACGCCAAGATCGGACCGGACGGCAGTCTGTATGTGTCGGAATTCGCAAGCGGCTCGATCGACGGCAAAATCTCCCGCATCGTCTACAGCGGGGCAGCGGGCGATCAGCCTCCGGCCGTGCAAGCGGTCGCCAGCGCGACGAACGGACTTGCTCCGCTTGCGGTATCGTTCAGCACCGAGGGCACGACCGATCTTGAAGGAGGAGAGATGCGCTACGAGTGGGACTTCAACGGCGACGGACAGAACGATTCCAAAGAACCGAATCCGAGCTATACGTACGAGAGCAACGGCAACTACTCGGCCAAAGTAACGGTTATCGACGCCCGTGACAATGCTGCGTCGCTCATTATTCCGATTACGGTCGGCAACCGGGCGCCTACGATTGAGTTCGTCTCTCCGGCAGCGCAAGGATTGTTCGCTTGGGGAGATACGATTGAATATGAAGTGAGGGTGCCGGACGCAGACGATGGCAGCATCGATTGCTCGAAGGTCATGGTGACGCCAGCGCTCGGTCATGACGAGCACGCCCATCCAAGTCCAACCCAAAGCGGCTGCAAAGGCTCGTTCGTATCGGTGAAGAGCGACACCAATATCGAGAATACGTTTCTTCTGCTTACTGCGACGTATACGGATAACGGTACTGCAGAAGCCGCTCCGCTGACTAGCGCCGTATCCATCAAGCTGTTGTCTACGGATCGCCAAGCGGAATATTACAACGAGAAGAGCGATGCGCCGAAGGCTGAATTGACGCAGGATGAAGGCGGAGGCAGCAATATCGGCTTCATCGAGAACGGATCGTGGCTGGCGTTCACCGATATGAATCTCATTAACATTACCGGCGTGAAGGCGCGCGTATCGTCGGCTGGATCGGGCGGTACGATCGGGATGCGGGTCGGTTCGCCGGACGGCAAGCTGATCGCAGAGATGAAAGTTCCGGTAACGGGCGATTGGCAGAAGTGGGAGGACGTATCGGCCGACTTTACGGAAACGCCGGTTGGTCCGAACGATATATACTTCGTGTTCACCGGAGGCGAGGGCTTCCTGTTCAACATTAACAAATTCGATTTCATCGGGCGGGGGATAGCTTCAGGCGAATAATAGCAGATAGTCTTGGCATAGTTATGGAAAATAGTTCAAATATTAGGTCAAAGGACTTGCTTGCTTCGTTTGGAAACGCTGTAATCGCGAATATTGGCAACTATTGCAGCAAACATTATTCGCCAAATAGCATTGACAAAATCCGTTCTCACTTCTAAAATTGGAGACGGAAAACAACAGCATATTTTTCGTATAATCTCAAGAATCGGCTTGAGAGTCTCTACTCGGTCACCGTAAATGACCTGGCTACGAAAATGGGAAGAAGCGCGCCACGGTCCGGCGTGTATACTTTTTCCGTTTTTGCAGAGCCTAGGAAAATGTGGTAATCACATTGTCGCTAGGCTTCTTTGTTTGTTCCACCACAATTTTGGGAGGTTATTGATCAAAATGGAACGTTTCTTTCGCTTAAAGGAACACGGGACAAATGTCAGGACAGAGATTATGGCGGGGCTGACGACTTTCATGACGATGGCATACATATTGGCCGTCAATCCAATCATACTCACGCCGACAGGACTTGACTGGACTGCAGTATTTCTTGCTACGGCGCTTGCAGCCGGTATTTTCACGATTGCAATGGGTCTGTTCGTCAACTTCCCGGTAGCGCTTGCTCCAGGTATGGGCCTTAATGCGTACTTCGCATCCGTCGTTATCGCTTCGGCGGCAACGGATCAGCCTATTTCACCGGCAATGGGGCTAACGGCTGTCTTTATTTCCGGTATTATATTCATCATCCTAACGGTTACGCAAATTCGTCAGATGCTTCTCACGGCAGTGCCGGACAGCTTGAAGCATGCAATTACGGTCGGTATCGGCTTGTTCATTACGGTTGTCGGTCTGAAAAACAGCGGCCTGATGACAATCGCCGTATCGAGCTTCACGGATATTAAAGCAGGCGATTTCACGCCTGTCAGCGGTTCGGAAACGGTTATGGGGCTTGGCAGCTTCACGGACGGTTCGGTTGTACTTACAGTTGTAGCACTGCTTCTAATCGGCATCTTGATGGTGCTTCGCGTACCGGGCGCTATTCTGTGGGGCATCTTGGGCACGACGGTAATCGGCATTATTTCTGGGGTAGTCGACGTGAAGGAAGCGTTGACCGACAAAACATGGGTTCCGGACTTCAGCAAGCTGAACTTCTGGCACTTCGACTTCGCGGGCGTGTTCGATGTTGGTCTCGTAACGGTTATCCTGACGTTTACTTTTGTCGAATTGTTCGACACGTTCGGAACGCTTGTCGGTACGGCTAACCGTGCCGGCATCATGAAAAATCCGGAAGAAGGCAAGAAAAAAGTCGGCAAAGCGATGTTCGTTGACGCCATCGGCGTAAGCGGCGGCGCGATACTCGGCACAAGCACGGTAACGGCTTTCGTCGAGAGCTCCGCAGGCGTAGCGCAGGGCGGACGTACAGGTCTGACTGCGGTTACGACAGGCATTTGCTTCTTGCTTGCGATCTTCTTGTCGCCGCTTGTAGCGCTTGTTCCTGGCGCAGCAACGGCAGCGGCTCTTATTATCGTCGGCGTGCTGATGATGCAATCCGTGAAAGAAATCGACTTCTCGGATCTTGTATACGCGATTCCAGCTTTCTTCATCATCGCGTTCATGCCATTCACTTACAGCATCGCTAACGGCATCTCGTTCGGTATCGTAACGTACGTCGTGCTTGCGACAGTAGCCAACCTTGCAAAAAAAGGCAAATACAATGTTCACTGGCTCATGTGGGTACTGGCGGTTCTCGTTATTTACCGTTACGTATTCATGGGCGGCGAATAAAACAAACAGGAAGGAGCAGCGCTGGACCGGCGCTGCTCCTTTGTTTTGTTTCCGATATGAAGCACCTCATAGAATAGTGAGGGTTATCTCATTATTTTCGAACATATTCATCTGCTCGTCTGATTTAGTGAGGCAAATCTCACTGCCCATGAAGCTAGGTTCACGAGCAATGAGGTTTGCCTCACTATTTTTGCGATTAGCGCTGACAGATGCTGAAATAAGTGAGTCCGACCTCACCAACAGTGAATATAAACTCACAATTTGCGCCTGCACCAGTTTGGAGCTTGATCATTCAGTTTAATACCATAAGCTACTTGAACATATTCCTTAGCACGAGCATCAGGTTGGCGGGTTTCTCGGCCAGGCGGCGCGTATAGTATGGATACCACATGACTCCATAAGGGACGTAGCAGCGTATCCGGTAACCTTCCTTGGCGAGCTGAGCTTGCTTGCCCGATCGAAGGCCGTAAAGCATCTGAAATTCGAACCGGTCTTTGGCGATGCTGTGCTCGCTTGCGTATTGCTTCACCCAGTCGATGATATGGTCATCATGCGAGGCGATGGCCGTGTAGACGCCTTGTTCAAAGTGAAGCTGAGCGAGCTTCTTGAGTTGGCTGCGAACGTCATTCAGCTGCTGATAGGCGACGGATTCGTTTTCCTTGTATGCGCCCTTAACGAGGCGGAGGTTGACGTTCTCGCGGATCATATCTGCCGCATCCTGTTCGGTTCGGAATAAGTAGGCTTGCAGCACGGTGCCGACATTCGTCAGTCCTTCCTTATGGAGTCTCCGTACGATGTCGATCGTTGCCTGGGTATGGGGCGAATCCTCCATATCGATCCGGACAAAATTGCGGTGATGCCTTGCGCGCTTCACGACATCGCGAATATTGGACAAGCAGGCGCCTTGATCAAGCGCGAGTCCCATCTGGGTCGGCTTCAGCGAGACATTGGCGTCGACCTTGCGTTCGGCAATACCGTCGAGCAGCTTCACGTACTGCTCCTTGTAGGCCGTTGCTTCGCTAAGCTGTTTAATGCCTTCGCCCAGATGGTCGAGCGTAACCATAATGCCAATCCGGTTCAGCGTCTCCGCTTCCTCCAGCGCTTCCGCAAGCGTATCTCCGGCGATGAATTTGCCTGCCAGCTTGCGTCCATAACGTATGGACAGCTTCTCTACGGCAGGAATGCCGGCGACCGTCAGCAGCGACTTGCGATACCATTTACTGCCTATGCCCATCTATACAGCTCCTTTCTTCAGGCAGGTTAGTGGTGTCATGCCAATCGTTCCATATCATATATGGATAGTATATTCACATATAGAAAAAGTTCAGCCCCGGGGGGCTGAACTTTTTTTCGTGATTATTTGAAGAACAGGAAGTGCGTCGGAAGCCGGCGAAGCTGTCCGTCCGACGGATTGTTAATGACGCGGCCGTTAAATACGAGCGAGGAGGAGCCGCCTCCGTCGAGATTGTAGCCGTCAACAACGCCGAACCGCTGAAGCAATAGCTGCAGCTCGCCAAGCGTTGCGCCGGAGCTGCCCGATTCGTTGTAGCCGTCCACGACGAGGAACAGAAGCTGATCGTCCTTGTAGTTGGCCACGACAGTACGGGGAGCGCGCTTCGGGCTTGTCTGCCACTTCGTCGGAATCGTCGTCGGCGAGCCGTTCCGCAGCAGAACGGGGACGAACGAAGCGCCGAATTTCGGTTTCTTCGCATCGAGCTGCCCTTGGTTCGTAAACTTACCGCCGATCAGCTCGTTCTGGTCATTCAGTCCGACGAAGAACAGATCCGCGTAGGTCGCTTCGAATCCGCCTGTATACTCGCCGTCTACGATGGTCGTGCTCAGCGGATAGCGTTTGCCGCCGCCGTCGGCGAATCCGCCCGCATTCACGCCGGCGACGGCCTTATGCCGATTGACGGCGGCAAGCGTCGTCTCGGATGAGCCGAGGCTGTCCTTGCCAAGCGCCATCGTCATCGCATCGCCCGACTTCAGCTGCACCTTCAGCGCATAGTACTTGAAGTTCTCCGCTTTCATGTAGAAGAGCTGAGCGCGGAGCTTGTCCGATTCAACCGTGGAAGCAGGCTTGCCGAGCTTGCTCGTAATGTTGCGATCGTAAACGAGAAGCGGCTTCATCGCATTCGAAGCGGCAAGCGATGAGATTTTCGCCATCTCCGCATTCGTCTGGTTGTAGAGCTTCAGCTGCTTCTGAATCGATTGCCTTGTCTCGCCTGCAATGATATGAGCGCTGTCCAGTCCGGCTGATGTTTCCAGCACCTTCGCAGAATCCAGCGGTCGCTGCTCGGTTATAGCTTCAGGAAAAGCAGCAGCAGACAACGATACAACCATGTCGGACAAGAGCAGCCACAGCATGATGCCGAGGAACGGCGCAACGGCGAGCAGGGCGGTTCGGTTAAATCTTTTTACGGTCAGGTTCGTAATAATCATTTGAGCACTTCCAAGCTTTTTTGCAGTTCGTTCAGCTGTTTCTTCACTTCATTCAGTTGCGTGTACAGCTTGTTGCTGTTATCCGTCTTCGAATCGGCGTTATCCTTCGTGAAGGTCAGAAGCTCGTTAAGAGCATCGACTTTTGCCCCTAGATCGGCAATATCGGCTGTATAGTTGGTCTCCAGCTCTTTCATGCGCGCCTCGTACGTTTGCTGCATCGCCGTAATCTGGCTGGCGGTCTGCTGTTCTAGGCTCTCGCTAATATTTTGCTGGATACGGTCAGTGTACCACTTGGCCCCGTAAATACCGGAGGAAATAAGGACGAGCCATAAGCAGGCAAATAGAATCAATGCCCTGCCATTTCTCTTCTTGCGGCGCGTCATATCGGTACTGACGCCCGTTCTCGAATCCAAAGCGATATCGTTCATATGTATGCGTTCACCTCTTTTGTATGTGGTTAGCGAAGAAGAACGGATGAACGTAACTGCAAAGATAAGGTTAACCTCTCAAATAGATTAGACCGTAATTTAACCCGAATGGTTGCGGATGTCACCTTATTGTAACAAACCTTTAACGATTGCGGGCACTATCCGACGTGCCAATACGTGCCAAGAAGGAAAGAAAAAGCCATATGCGTAAGCTGCCAATGGCGAGATTGGCAGCTGAACATATGGCGACTTCGATTTCGATTAGCGCTTAACGAACCAGCCAAGCAGATGGCCGTTGAATACTTGAATCGATTGCACGTCGAAAAACGTCGTTTCCGCAAGGGCGTACAGCTCGTCGATAGAGTAATATTTGATCTCCGCATCGATGAACGAATTACCGGGCTCGTAGTAGGGCAGCTGGAACAAATCGGGCGACGGATGATTAGGCGCAAAATGCCGCTTCCACGGTGTCGAGAGCAGAAGGCTGCCGCCTTCACGCAGACGCGCGCGGAATTTCTCGAATACCGGAATCGGATTGTAGTTCATATGCTCCAGCACTTCCGTGAACAGAATCACATCGAAAGGCTGGGAGCCCGGAATTTCTTCCGCTTCGATATTGCAGGAAGCCCACTTAATCCCGTAATCGTCACTGAGGCGGGGCGGCCAATAGCGATCGGTCATATCAACGCCGTAGCAGTCGGCGCCCGATAGGGAGCTGTAGAGCAGAAGCGTGCCATAAGCCGCTCCGACATCAAGCACTTTGGGCTTGTCGGCTGCAGGGCCGTCGCCGGCTTGCCCTCGTTGAAGCAGACGATCGAGCGTTGGAAGCAGCGGAAGCCAATAGGAAGCCTCCGCGTCGCGGTAGGCAGTCAAGTAATGCGGATTGCCGTTGTCGCTATGATAGTCGGTGAGCAGCTGTTGAACTTGAATGAGCCGCTTCATGGAATGAATAAGCGTAGGCGAGAGGCCGATGCCGGACAGCTCGTTCAAGGTAGCGGTAATCTCGTTGTCTGCTGACGAGATTTCGATATTCGGGCCGAAGCTGCCGTATTCATCCGCATCCTCAGCCGCTTCATTGAAAGAGGCGGCGTTCGCCCCCGACTCCACAAGGTCTGCAGGCGCTGCCTGCTCCTGCTTGGACTCTACCGTACCGATCGTTACACGGAGATAACCCGGAAAATTAGGCTGCTCCGAAGGGGCGAGCGCTTCATACCATAAGCGGAGTGCTTCCTTCACGGCGCTTGTGCCTGCTATGAAATCGAGGAATGCTAAGCTGTCAACGAAACCGGTATGCGTCTCTTCAATAGCCGTTATTCCGCTCAATTCGAATGCTGCGAGCAGACTGTCGACCGGATGCTCAGCCCCGTACATCCACGTTCCCATAGATTCTGCATGGGCTTTGCCTACTCTGTATGGAAGGCAGTGGGCGTTCGGAGTCATGACGAGCACGATGCCGCCTGGCTTCGTAATTCTCGCCATCTCCTTCAAGATGTTAACTTGCTCATCAAGCTCGAAGTGCTCCAGCACGCCTGCATTCCATACGAGATCGTAGCTTCCGGATTGCAGTCCGCTGCTTCTGATGTCCGCGAGCAGGAAAGTAGCCGCCGCCTCTTGCTCATAGAACGCTTCGCGGCTATTCGCAAGCGCCAAGTCGGAGTAATCGATCAAGGTGACGAGCGCTCCTTCTTGCGCTAACCGAAGCGAAATTTTACCCGTTCCTGAGCCAGCCTCGACGATCCGTTTCCCTTCTATATCTCCGAATGAGCGGCGAAGCTGTTCATATACCGTTTGGCTTAGCGGGTCCCACTTGTAGGAAACGCCGCCTGACCAAATGCGATCCCACACTTTTTTCTGTTCCGTCCAGCCGATTCCGCCTGTCACTAGCTATCCCTCCAGTGTTCTTGGAATGTATTTGTGATACAGCGAATGAAAATACGACTTCTCGCCATGAATCGCAGCCAAATGCTTCAGTCCGTAAAATCCGTATTGACGTACCAGTCCTTCCTCATTGCGAACGAACTCCTGCTGGATACCGCTAAGCGACATACGCTGGCCTAACGTGGCGTGGTAGACCCAGCTATTCAGAGTGCACTTCGGCCGCCAATTCGTTCGCAGGCCCATGTAGTAGGAATAACCGAGCAGCAGACTGTCATCCTCGAAGCCTTGCTTGCCGGTTAGAAACCGGGTATCGTAGCCGCCGAGCTCGCGAAGGAGGGAGGCACGGTGAACAACGGGATGGACGAAACCTGGCTTCAGCCCGTCATTTTCACCGGGCAATTGCTGTAGCCGTTCAATAATGGCGGCTGGATTGCCGGGCAAGTCGATATATCGGCCTAATGGCTGTAATTCACCGCTCGCCGTAAGGATGCCGGGACAAATGACCGGCTCATCGGTCGTTTCCAGGCAATGGATCAGCGGAGCATACCAATCGGGAGGGAATAACATATCGACGTGAATCTCCGAAATATAAGGAACAGCAGGGCAATGCTGCTCGATGTAACGGAAGCAGGCCATGCGCGCAGCAGCAATGCCAATGTTCTCGCCATCGCCGATCAGAGCGGCAGATATGCCGCTGCGGAAAATAAGCGCATCCAGTTCATTCGCCGACAGCGAACCTTGATTGTATAAAATAATGTGATGATCGTGAGAGGCGCGAAGGCTTCGCAAGCATTCATAGAGCATCCGGATATCGTTATCCCGGTGCTCGGGACGAATGAGCAGAGGCATCGTATGTACAATGTTCATGGAAGCGGACTCCTCTCCGAGTGGTGGCCGTTATTCCTCGTTCCATTCGATCCATTTTACAAGTTTGGGTTCGGGGTCAAGGATAGATTCATACTGCTCCGGCCAGCCGTAGGCAGCATCCGGATCGAGCTCCTTGTAGCGCAGCCACTTCTCCAATCGATGGGACTCCTTCGCCCAGCCCATATGCTTCACGCGAACCGGCGAGAGGTGATGGGGCAGCTCGAATACGTTCTCGGGAAATCGGCCGCAATGCTGGGGCGTTTCCTTCCACTGATAGTCCAAATCCGGTCGGTAACGGAGGAGGAAAGGGCGGTAGAGGTTGTGAGATTGCCAATAAGCATCGTCTCTATAATGCGTCTCGTTCCAGAAGTCGTACAATCGGAAGCAGAATAAATCAATGTCTTGCTGGTTCAGCATGCTGTCGAGCTCCTGGACGAATCGGTCTTCGAGYAGCTCATCCGCATCCATATTCAAGATCCATACCGGACCGACGCGCAATGTTTCTTCCCATTGCTGCTTGCGCAGCTCCACCTCATTGCGGAATCGCGACAGGCGATTGCGAACGAGTCTGACAGGGATGCCGCGAAGCGCCTCCATAACGACTTCTACCGATTCGTCTGTACTGCCGTCGTCGATAATGACGGCTTGCCCTATATATGCGCTATGAGCCTGCAATACTTGCCTCAGGTATCTGCTTGCTTCGTTGCGGATGACCATCGAGAGCGTAAGCGTAGGGCGAGGATTCCTCGGCGTTGCGTGAACCAGCGCAGGCTCGATATGCGCCCGGATAAAGTCGTCCGCGCCTGCAAGATCGCTGCTGCGATAAATATGGTAGGCAGGATAATGAGTATCGACATGCAAAGACAAGCCAAGCGCAGCTGCGCGAATGCAGAAGTGGCGATCCTCGCCCCAGAAGCTCAAGTTCGGAATCGCCTTAAAACTGACCCCCCGTTGCAGAGCGTGCTTGCTGATGAACGTGCAGGCCCCAAGCCCGCCAACCTCGTACAGTCCCGGCCGCTGCAGCTTGTTAATGAAGGCCTGATACCGCTCGGCAACTTGCCCGTCATCCAGCTTCTCCCCGCGGTGCTGCTCCCACTGTGTATATTCGTCCTTCAACCATACTTGGGGCTGCAGCGCAGCATTCGGCTGCCAACGCGTCCAAAAAATTTCGGATACGATATCGACTTCGGCTGCCAAAAGCTTTCCGACCGTCGCAGGGTGCAATAACAGATCGGAGTCGATCAGGAAGACGCCATCGCAGCCTTGCGCCACCGCGTGACGAAGTATCGTATCCTTATACGCGGCGACCTTCCATATGAGATGCTCGTTCCAATAATGGGTTAGATCATTGCGTATGTAATCCTCGCTGCCGGTAACTTTGTCTATGATTGATCCTGCATATCGATCGGCGAACGATTGCAGCAGCTCGGAAGACGCAGGTTGATCGTTATCGTCAATGAAATAGAACGTGGGCTCGAATGACGAGTAATCGAGCCGTGACAGGGAAAGCAGGAACTTGGCTAATATATCGGGCGACTGGCGAATTGGGCTGCCGATCAGAATTTGGGGCTTGTTAGTTGTCAGCGGCATCGCCTCCTGATGAGTCGGCAATCATCTTCGACAGCACGGTACGGAAGTAAGCGCGGTTGCTCAGCATTCGCGAATCCTCGGGACGGTATTGAAGGGCAAGCTCGTTGTGCTGACAGGCAATTTCGTACTTGCCGATTCGGTCGTAGCAGACGCTTAGCTGAAGGTGCGGAAGCCAAGTCGAGCAGGTGGGATTGACGAAGCCGAGATGATTGTCCGGCAGCTTCAGCTCGGTGGCCATTTTGTACCAAACGATTGCGCTGTTGTAATTATGGTTGTTCAGAAAGTGGAAACCGATCCGGCAGCAGAACTCCGCTCGCGGCGAGTCATATTGCAAGGAACGAAGCGAGGATTCCAGCTCCGCCTGGGAATCGCCGAGCGCATGGTAGCAGTCGGCCAGCCTGCCGCAAGTGGATATATTATCTTCGATCCAACCCTGGCGCGTAGCCAGAAACGATTCGTAGTAGTGGATCGCCCTCGTATATTGGGCATGCTCCTTCAACTCATTGGCGAAGTAATAGAGATCGCGCGGGGATAGCTGCTCGCCGGCGGCGACACGCTTCTCGTATATTTTCAAATTGCGGTCCGAATCACGTTCGTTGTTCGTGCTTTTGTGCGTGACGGCAATATCGCTGTTAATAATGTTTCCGTTCACTTGAAGATATTCATGTACTTGCCCGATCCAGCGGAAATACCGCTCCCGCTTGACGAGCCTATTGCGCCGCAGGCTGAACGTCACGTTGCCGAATTCGTCCTCGCTCAGGTTGTACAGCATCGTGACCGAATCGACGGAGGGGTCAAGCGATTGCTTAAGTGCCCGCAGCTTGTCTTGATCCTCTTGCTTCAGCACATCATCCGCATCCAGCCACAAAATATAGTCTTTGGTCGCCTGATCAAACGCATAGTTGCGGGCAGCGCCAAAATCATCTATCCATTCGAACGTATGCTTATTGTCGGTATATTGCGCAATGATCGCTTGCGTACGATCTGTCGAGCCGGTATCGACGATAATAAGCTCGTCAACAAGGTCCGCAACCGTATCCAGGCAGCGGCCGATTATCTCTTCTTCATCCTTCACGATCATGCACAGGCTAATCGTAATCAATGCAAGACGCCTCCATTATTGAAGTTATAGTCTACGCTGATTGTTATTCATGGGGGCTAGTCAACATGAATGATTTTCTCCGAATCGCTTTACGTTTTTGGTGCTCGATGGCATAAGTGTTGGAGAAATCAATACTCATAGTTAATAAGGGAAAAAAAGCTCTTACGAATAAATACGCAGCCGATGTCCCATAAGGAGGTTTCGAAGATGAGCATGCCGACTATTCCCGATGAGCCGTTCCGCCCCAGCAAAGAGCAGGTCGTTATCGACCTATTGAAATCTATCGCCCTTGAAGAGACGTCGATTGCCCATCTGCTAAACGCAGAGGCGGAGAAGGTACAGGCACTCGTCCGCAAATCGACGCATAGCAGCTTGGACGCCTCGGAGGAGACGTTATGCAGAGTGAGCCAGCAGGTTATTAAGCTGATGGACGTCATCGTCATGAAGGAATGGCTATTGCTTCGCAAATTGGAAAATGCGATGGCATTCCATGAGGCTGACGATTGCTGGGAGCTTGAGGAGTAATGGACGCTCTGCCGGAAGAGAGCAGTGGAGAGGCGATTGACAACATAAGTTATCCTGCACTGGAAGAGCTTTTTGCTGCTCTCCTTGCCGTAGCTGAGGCTTACCGGTCGCTAATGGAGCTTCGAAGGCGAAGAGGCGTTCTAGGTGCGACATATCGGGAAGCGCAACGGGGTATACATACTTTTTCACAATTTTCTTTTCTGATTACGTGGCAATCTGACTTGCTGCAGGGTCATTTACATAAGCTTAACAGCCCCCAATATTCGAGTAACCGCAATCGTCTACATCGTTATTCCGCTAAGCTGTCCGAGCAAGTGAAGAGCATGCAATATCCAGCCCTCGATTTTTTTCGATCTGCCCCAATTCAAGCTCCTTTCGCCCCAAAAACCCAACCCATAAGTTCAGCGGTCCACGTGTATGATGATGCTCAGTCGATTGTTAATGAGGCCCGGCGGCGCGAAGCAGCCGTAGCGGCGCCGCTGCTTACCCTGCCTAAGCTGCAGCCGAATAAGAACGATAAGCGTGGAAGGGGAAGACAAGGGTGAATGATAGATTGCTGTCCTTATGCATGATTGTTAGAGACGAAGAGAAGCGGCTCGGCCGCTGCCTCGATAGCGTGCAGCATGCGGTAGATGAGATCATTATCGTCGATACGGGCTCTAGTGATCGAACGATAGAGATCGCCCGCTCGTACGGAGCGAAGGTGCTTAGACGGGAGTGGACGGAAAGCTTCGCTGACGCACGCAATGAAAGTATCCGTGAGGCAAGCGGACAATGGATATTATGGATGGATGCCGATGAGGTGCTGCGCGAAGGTGATGGTGAGAAGCTGCGCATGTATGTTCAGCAATCGGAGGAGGATGTGCTTCTGCTGGAGCTGTTCAATTATTACGGAGACGGCGAGGCAGATGAATCCCAGGTCTATATGCTTGCGCACCACCGGCTATTCCGCAACCGGCGAGGCTTCTCATTCGTTCATGCGATCCATGAGCAGCTAACTTCCGAGGAGGTGGTTCTGAGTCAATCGGAGCTTAAGCTACTGCCGATTCGAGTGTATCATTTCGGATATTTGGAGGAGGTGGCCGCTGAGAAGCGCAAATTCGAGCGCAATATGAAGCTGCTGCAGAAGGAGAAAGCATCGAACAGCGATAATCTGTGGATGGACTATCATATCGCAGGCGAGTACTATCGAGTCGGCCAATACAAGGATGCKTTTCGTCATACGAACGCGGCAATACTTCGATTTCTTGCTGGCGGGAAGCTGCCGCCTTCGGTGTTCTACCATATGAAATATGCTATTTTGACGGCAACGGGCAGTTATTCGGGCGCATGGCCGGGGATCGAGAAGGCTATTGCTTTGTATCCGGAATATGTGGATTTGCATTTTTATAAAGGCGTTATTTTATATATGGGAAAAAGATATGCCGAAGCGCTGGAGACGTTTCGACATTGCTTGAAGCTAGGGGATTCGTGCAATCTTCATTTGAATAAAAGAGGAGCAGGCAGCTTTTATTCTCAATATTATATAGGGCGCTGCTATGAAGAGATGGGCGCAGAAGAGCTCGCTAGGGCTGCGTATCTGCTGGCTGTTGCGCAGTATCCTGCGTTCGGGGAAGCGAAAGAGCGATTGAATGAGTTGGAGAGGGGGGATGAGCGATGTCTCAAGCCAACATTCCCAATATAACGCCGACAATAACCATATCGCTCGAGGAGTCGATTAATATGCTGTTGTCCTCGATTGCCCTGGAGGAAATGGCATTGGCTCATATTGTGAACGCCGAAGCGGAGAAAATTCAATATGTACTTGGAACGCTTGAGAATGGTCAGGCGAAACCTCCTCCCGCTTCGTTCGAGCAATTGCTGACTATTAACAATTCGGTCCGCAAAATGATGCATGACGTTGTCGTGAAAGAAATGCTGCTCCTGATGAAGTTCGAAAAAGTGATGGAGCTGGTGGAGAGCAAGAAGCTTCCTTGATAAGGGAAGCAATTAGTGACTGGACGCGGTGGTAAGTTCAACGAGAATCGAGGTGGAATGCAGAAGTGTCACAGTCCAATATCCCTAATATTACCCCTTTAATTACGATTACGAGAGACGATGCCATTAACTTATTGCTATCATCGATTGCCCTAGAGGAGCTGGGGCTTAGCCATATCATTAATGCGGAAGGAGAGAAGCTTCAGTACATTCTCGGCACTTTGCCTGGTTTAACAGGTCCTCCCGCTACGATCAGCGATATTCTGACTGTGAATGAAAGTGTTAGAAGCACGATTCGCGAGCTGACGAAGAAGGAGTTCCTGCTCCAGACGAAGCTGGAGAGCATATTGTCCACCCCCATCTCCGTAGGGCCGACCGGTGCGACAGGTCCGCCTGGACCGACCGGCGGGCTTGTGCTGGGGGAGTTCTTATTTAATGTGTTTGGCGAGACGGGTTCGGCAACGGTCGGTGTAGGAGAGAACATTACATTCGAATCCGACACGCTCGATATTACCGTGACTCAGGGGTCGGCGATCGTTCGTATTGAGAATACGACCTATGCTACGGGAGCGACTGGTTGGACAGGAGCTACAGGGGCGACTGGAGGAACAGGAGCAACCGGTGCAACAGGAGCGACTGGTGGAACGGGAGCAACAGGAGGAACGGGAACGACAGGTGCAACAGGAGGAACGGGAGCGACTGGAGGAACGGGAGCGACAGGTGCTACTGGGGGGACAGGAGCGACCGGTGTTACTGGAGGAACAGGAGCGACAGGTGCGACTGGGGGAACAGGAGCGACAGGTGCAACTGGTGGAACAGGAGCGACTGGAGCTGCTGGAGGAACGGGATCGACAGGTGCAACTGGAGGAACGGGAGCGACGGGTGCGACTGGAGGAACGGGAGCGACAGGTGCGACTGGAGGAACGGGAGCGACAGGTGCGACTGGTGAGACAGGAGCAACGGGTGCAACTGGGGGAACGGGAGCAACCGGTGTTACTGGAGGAACGGGAGCGACAGGTACTACTGGTGGAACGGGAGCGACGGGTGCGACTGGAGGAACGGGAGCGACGGGTGCGACTGGGGGAACAGGAGCGACAGGTGCGACTGGGGGAACGGGAGCAACGGGAGCAACGGGTGCTACTGGTGGAACGGGAGTAACGGGAGCAACGGGAGCAACGGGTGCTACTGGTGGAACGGGAGTAACGGGAGCAACGGGTGGGACTGGAGGAACGGGAGCGACGGGTGCGACTGGGGGAACAGGAGCGACAGGCGCGACTGGGGGAACGGGAGCGACAGGTGCGACTGGAGGAACGGGAGCGACGGGTGCGACTGGAGGAACAGGTGCGACAGGAGCAACCGGTGTTACTGGAGGAACAGGTGAAACCGGCCGAACGGGTGTGACTGGTGCAACAGGAGCAACCGGCACGGGAGCAACCGGTCCGACAGGAGCGACAGGTGAAACCGGCCCAACGGGCGTGACCGGAGCAACAGGAGCAACAGGCACAGGAGCAACTGGTCCGACAGGAGCGACAGGCGGAACGGGCCCAACAGGTGTGACCGGAGCAACAGGTGCAACCGGAACAGGAGCAACCGGTCCGACAGGAGCGACAGGTGCCACCGGCCCAACGGGCGTGACCGGAGCAACAGGAGCAACCGGCACTGGAGCAACAGGTCCGACAGGAGCTACGGGCGTAACAGGTCCGACGGGTGTAACAGGTGCAACAGGAGCA